>NZ_CAXBCJ010000008.1:0-291965 GCF_963974565.1 uncultured Imperialibacter sp.
CTCGTTGGGCTATTTGTTTCTGAGACCTTGGTAGTAATCAATAAGCCCAGCACTGCCCTTTCTGAGTTCTGTATTTTAGAAGGTGAAAATCACATACAACCTAAAACCACTCGATTAAGTCTTAGGTTTGCCAAAAAACACAAATCAGGAGTACGAAAAATTGCCACAAAGGCACAAAGACTCTAAGAAATCCCTTCGCTAACACCAGGCTTTACCATCAAAAACTAAAGCTTTGTGCCCTTCGTGTCTTTGTGGCATCCTTCTCGTTGGGCTATTTGTTTCTGAGACCTTGGTAGTAATCAATAAGCCCAGCACTGGTTTTGGGCCAATTGTACTTCTCAAGCACTGCGTCTTTACCATTCTCGCCCATTCTCATAGCTTGGGACGGGTCTTTGGAAATAGCAATTATCTGCCTGGCCAAATCCTCAGCATTCCCTCCCTCATGAACCAATCCGCACTGAGCTTCCTCAACCACCCTGACTTGGGGTGGGCAATCACTTACTACGAGAGGTTTACCCATCGCCATGTACTGAAAAATCTTATTGGCGAATGTGGTGTCGTGGTGCAAATTGCGGTGGATGGGTGACACACAAACCGAAGCGACACTTATGTAAGAGGGGAAAAGAGATACGTCCTGCCAGCCTTCAAAACTTACAAATTCTGAAACACCGAGTTCGCTGGCCCGATGCCGCAACTGCACATCTTCAGTGCTCTTGCCGACGACAATCAAATGTGCATTCTTAATTGTCTTCAAGACCAAAGGCAGCGCCTCAATAAGCTCCATGGTTCCACGCCTCAAGCCGGTATCGCCCACATATACAATGTTGAAAGTATCCTTAAAGCGAGCGGCAATCCCAGCGTCTATGAAATAGTTCAAAAAGATGTCCGGGTGAATCGTGTTGGGCACCACCACCACTTTTCCAGGCTCTATACCGGCAGAACGAACTGCTTCGTCCCGTGCTTCTTCTGTCACCAATACCACCTTTTCGGCTTTTCTCAGAAGCTCGTTTTGTGCCTTTTCCCACCTGGATAAATTGATCAGGTATTTGCCCGGAAACTTCTTCAAATGAGGGTAAAACTGCATAATCACCGGTCTGTTCTCGTGAAGGTCAAGAGTCAATGGAAGACCGAATTTTTCGTTTGCCTGAAAAGCAGCTCTCGCCAGCACCATGTCATGTACATGCAACGCTTGTATGTTGTTCTTCTCAATGAAGTGAACAATCATCGGCTTCACTTTCCTATGAAAAAAAGGAAAATCATAGGCCAGCGCCGAAGACTTATATATCCATTTACCTGCTGCGTATCTTTTGACCCTTATACCATTCCAAACTTCCTCGCCTGCTTCCTTTTTGTACGCTAACGAGAAAAGGAATACGTCGAAACCAGCTTCAATCAGACTTACCGCTTCATTCTCCACCCGGGAGTCGGGCGGAAAATCCTGATCGAGTAACATGCCTATTCTGAGTGGGGCCATTCCGGTTTGTTCTGGATAATTTGATAACTTCGAGCCGCAAAATACAAACAATGCAAACATCGCAAGCCAGGTACGAGCAGGCAAAAGAACTAGCAGCCAATTTTTTCTTCATCAAGCGGAACATCAAGGTGCCTGCAGAAGCGGCCAAAGGTGCCAACTTCACCTACTTGTCTTACAGAATCCTTCGACCGGTACTCAAGACCTACTACTGGACTTTTAAGCAGTTCAACCGCATGACAGCCTGGACATCTCCAGCTTCCATTGTCATTTTCAGGGAGTTGCTGACGAAAGACATGAAAGGTGTTGAGTTTGGCAGTGGAAAAAGCACGGCTTTTTTTGCGCAGCACCTCGGTCAACTCACTAGTATTGAACACCACAAAGGCTGGTATGAGAAAGTGCAAGCCTGGATGAAAGAGCGAAATATCAACAACGTGGATTACAGGCTGGTAGAGCCTGATGGAAAAGAAAAGCCATTTCCAGCATCAATAATGAGTTACTTTCCCGAACGGCTAAAAACCAAAAAAGGATTCGTCAACTACGTAAGCGAGTTGCTTACCTTCGACGATAATTCGATTGACTTCCTGCTTGTTGACGGCCGTGCCCGCACCGAATGTGCTCTGATTGGCATTCACAAACTGAAGCCTGGGGGCATGCTCGTGCTGGACAATGCAGAAAGAGACTGGTACAAACCGGTACATGAGGCTGTAAAAGATTGGCCGTGCGTGTTCACTTCCACTGGCCTTACCGACACCGTTATCTGGTTTAAACCATAACCATGGGCGTAGTCATCCGGCAGAGCTTTATCACAACCGTGCTTACCTATGTGGGCGTGGTGATTGGCTATGTCAACGTGCTTATCCTTTTTCCAAAATTTCTGACACCTGAAGAAATTGGCCTGGTTCGGCTTATTCCAAGTGCCGCCTTTCTCCTGTTACCGCTGGCTCAGCTTGGCCTCGCCCAATGCACCGTTCGTTTCTATCCGGCGTTCGAAAAAAAGAAAAACGGCCCTGGCGAACTGCTGGCCTTTGGCTTCATTGGGGTAACGATCGGCTACCTGATCACACTTGTCCTTTACAATATTTTCAGGGAACCCATCACGGCCTATTTTGCTAAGGAGTCTGGGTTGGTCAACAACTACCAGTGGGTGATCCTGGCTGTGCTGCTGGTGATGTCGTTTCAGGCAGTAGCCGAAGGGTATTCCCGGGCACTCTTAAAAATTGTGGCGGCTAACTTTGCCAAAGAAGTGCTTGTGAGGGTTGGGACAAGTATCACCGTGCTGCTCTATGCTGTGAATATCATCACTTTCCCTGTCATGGTTTACACCATGATTTTGGTCTACGGTGTATCGTTGCTTTACCTGCTCGGCTATCTTGCTTACCGCAAGCAGCTGTCACTCAAATTCTCTTTTTCTACATTCGAAAGGCCACAACTGAAAGAAATGATGGTCTACAGCATGTATGCGTTGCTGGGTGCCGGCGGTTCTTTCATCATCTTGAATATTGATCAAATCATGATCAGCGGAATAATAGGCCTGAGCTGGAATGGCATCTATACCACTGCCTTTTACATCGCTGTAGTGATCGAAATGCCCCGCCGGGCACTGACGCAGATAACGACACCCCTAATTTCCCGGGCTTTCGACAAGCACGACATGGTGGAGATAGACAAGTTGTACAAAAAGGTGTCCATCAACCAGATGATTGCTGGGTCACTTTTATACACCGGCATTGCAGCCAACCTCAATTCCATCTTTGCGCTGGTACCCAACAACGAAGCCTTTATCCAGGGGGTTACCGTGGTGAACATCATCGGTTTGGGCAAACTGCTGGACATGACCTTTAGCTTGAACGGGGAGATCATTGTGATGTCGAAGTACTTCAGGTTCAACGTGGCGTCGTTGGTGATCCTGGCTATCCTGGCTGTTGTGCTTAACCTGTGGCTTATTCCGCTCTATGGCATTGATGGAGCAGCCTGGGCTTCCGCCATTTCTCTCTTCATTTACAATTTGGTGAAGATGATTTTTGTGTGGATGAAACTCGGAGTTCAGCCATTCACATGGAAAAATGTGAGTATGCTGGTCATTTCTGGACTGGTGCTTTTGGCCGGCATCTATCTTCCTGCTTTTTCAAATGTATTTTTGGATATTTTCGTCCGGTCTACAATGATCACGTTCTTATTTGGCGGGGCCGTCCTTCTTTTTAGAATTTCACCCGATGTGAATGAGTTGGTAAAGGTGGTTTGGGGTAGGTTTAGGCAGTAACTCACAGTCAGAAAACGGATATAGCAAAAGAAGAATCCGTGGTTTGAAAAAGAGCTAACCCCAGAACCAGGAAATTACGTTTACCAACTACTGACTTAACTATCAGAGAAAGTGAACCCCAAACCTCTACTTGATTATATCGCCAGGTATATAGCTCTTACCGTAGAAGAGCAGCATTTGCTGCTGGCCAATATCAATCAGAGGCGGTATCTAAAAGGACAGTACGTCGTACAACAAGGCGACATTTGCCAATTTGAGAGCTTTGTGTTATCGGGGTGTTTGAAGTCATTTTACGTAGATCCGGACGGACACGAGCATATTGCCATGTTTGCAATAGAAAACTGGTGGGTAGCCGATTTGGGTAGCTTTATCAAGCAAAAGCCTGCCGACTACAACGTACTTTGTTTGGAGACTACTGAGCTGATCCAAATCCATCATGAGAAGCTTGAGGAGCTTTACCAAAAAATCCCATCACTCGAACGATTCTTCCGGATTATTATTCAAAACGCCTTTGTGGCTTCGCAAGATAGGATAGTGCAAAGTATGAGCGTTCCTGCTAAGGAGAGATACCTGGCTTTTAGAAAAAAATATCCTCTAATAGAGCAACGTGTGCCTCAATATATGATCGCCTCTTACCTTGGTATCACTAAGGAGTTTCTCAGCAAAATCAGAAGTCAGCTTATCCATGAGCAATAGATGTTAATCTAGTTGAACCTTCCTTTTTAATCTGGTTTATTCTCCCGCAGTATCTCAGGTCGGAACTTTGTGCCTCACAAAACACAAAGTAATATGTCAACATTATTAGAAAAGATCAGTGACCTGAACGACCTTGTTCTTCAGGGCAAGGCCATGGAAGCCTTTGAAAGGTACTACCATGAAGATGTAGTGATGCAGGAAAACGAAACGAAGCCCACTGTGGGCAAGGCCGCCAACAGAAGGCGGGAAGAAGAGTTTTTCGCAGCAATCACAGAGTTTAGAGGGGCGAAACCGCTCAAGGTTGCTGTTGGTGAAAGCGTGACCATGGTAGAATGGCACTACGACTACACCCACAAAGACTGGGGAACCAGAAACTACACCCAGATATCTGTGCAGGAATGGCGGAACGGCCAAATCGTACTTGAGAAATTCTACTACGGAGTTTGAAAAGGAAGGAATCATGATCAATAAAATTTTTAAAACCCCCGATACATGGGAGCCTTTCGTTTTGAGAGTGCTACTTGGTCTTGTCATTTTTCCTCATGGTGCCCAAAAGCTTTTTGGCTGGTTTGAGGGTTATGGCTTTGATGGAACGATGATCTTCTTCACCGAAATTGTTGGCATGCCTTGGGTGCTCGGCTTCCTGGTGATCCTATTAGAAGCACTAGGCTCCATTGTTCTGCTGGCCGGTTTTGCTACGAGAATTTTGGCAGCCTCCTACATTTTGCTTGCGATAGTAATTGTTACGACCTCTCACTTGCAACATGGTTTTTTTATGAACTGGTATGGAAATCAGCCTGGAGAAGGGATTGAGTTCTTCATCCTGTGGGTGGCAATAAGTACTGCACTGCTCCTTTCCGGAGGTGGTAGATACTCTGTTGATAAGTGCTTATCCGGCGTACTACCTGAGCAAGCCCATTCCTTTTAAAAAGTAGATGCTGGCTTTGAGACTGACGAATCAAAACCAGCATCTACAAATTTTACCAAAGCCCAAGCTTCCACGGGTACACAAAAAGGTAGTGGCTAACCACGATGAGCATGTACATCCTGAAAAATCGGTTCTGCCTGAAAAAGACCAATAAAGATAGAAGAGCTGCCAACACAAACCCATTGAATACCCAACCGTTGGCCGCTGTGACCAAGAAGCCTGCAGCAACCAAGGCCCATACGGAAGAGACAGCCGTAAAAAATGCGGTGGCGGCCAGGGAGATAGCCTTTTGTTTGCCATCCTTCACTCCCATGTAGGTCGCAATAAATCCAGCTACTGGCCAGAACAATACAGTTAGCACCCCTCTTGCGTTTATATCAAGGAAATCAACCAGGGCCGGTAGCATAAAAACAACCAGGCTAAAGGACAACCCAAGCGAAAAAATTACGCCTGGTTTTTCCTCAGCCTTCAGATATTGCCAGCTTATGGCATGGAAATGAAGCCCGGCAGAAGCAATGGTAATAACCAGCAATATTCGAGACACAAAATCTTCGTACCCCAACGTCAGCGAAGGCATTCTCAACACAAATACTGCTGCAAATAATATGAAAATAAATCTTTCAATAGCTGGCGTATACCTTTCGTGAAGCCAGGTCAGCAGATAGTTTTCGTTGCCTCTCAGGTAGAAAAAAGAAATGGAGTAAGATAAACACAGCGCCAACACCGCCATTGTCCTCAGCTCAATAGCTCCTGGCAGGTGCAGGATTTGAAAAGTAAATGACGCCAGAAACAGCAGCACTCCCAACAGGATTGCTACAAGCAGCCACCCTCCCCTCTTTTCTTTATTGGCTATCATTCCGAACGTAGATCCGCTGATCAACGCAAGCGCAATGGCTATAAAAGATCCGATGAGCATTTGCCCGGCACCGGGAAACTTCATCAGCTTAAATACCGATCCTGCGAAAAGCAGGAAAAAAGAAAGGTAGGCAAGCCACTTCGAGAGCGATTCTCTTTTGTTCATTGTTTCCATGGTTTCTAATTGTATAGTTTGAATTTGTTTTGGAGGTAGTTCCTTAGTGATCGCCAGCCAGGCAGCATCAAAAGACTGCCCGGATGCTATCAGCTTTTCTATATCGCAGCTAACATGATCAAGCACCTCATCCTGCAGGGGCTTGTAGGTCATACCCTGGCGGGCAAGGTAATCTCTGATGGCCTGAAGCTGTTCTTTGCTCAAGCTCCCCATATCTCCAGACTTATGTTCGGTGCCGGCAGCAGGATATTTTTCAGGGTCTCGGTAAATTTTTGCAATTCCGACACTTTTACCTTTGCCAACTCCACTCCCTGTGGCGTAAGCGAATAGTACTTTCTGGCACGTCCGTCCACCACCTCGGTTTCGGCAACCAGCAACCCCTCATTCTCCAGCTTGTAAAGAACGGGGTAAAGAGCACCATAGGTCAGTTTGATCTCGCTTGCAGAAAGCTCCTCCACTTTCTGGCTGATCTCATATCCATACATTTGCTTGTTTTCGGCAAGGAGCTTCAGAATAATGGTCTTCAGCGTGCCTTTTATAAATTCAGATGATGACATTGTTATATATTTAATTTTCTTAAATATATACGATTGAAAATTGAAACACAAATATTACACCCATCTTTCGACACCAGACTATCAACAGGGGGGCCAAAAAGGACACATCTTCAATTACCTCTAATCCGTCGCCTCTCTGGCAGTGTTCATCGAAACAACGGTTACCAGGCATTCTGGAGGGGTATAAACGATCAAAACAAACAATTTATCCTATGAACTGGCTAACGAAACTTTTCTCAAAAAAATCTAATAACCAACTGGTGATGAAATTCTCAAAGGACGACAATACCTGGTTGGTAATGAAAGAGTACTCCATCATGTTTATTGGAAGCGAAACAGCGTGTAATACATATATGAGGAATTTTGCTTCGAAGTAAAATCCTCGTTGAAGAAATCGTTAGCTGACCAACGACGGCTATCGATCTGGTTTATTAGTTTGAAGCCCATACCTGCCCTTCGGGGCCCAACAGGTATGGCTTTTTTTCTTTTCGTTTCTCCTTCATATGTTGCCCTTCAGCTTGAGCAACTCTTTTTGGATCAATCTGTATTTCCGGGGATTGAATGTTTCGTTTGTGGTTAAATAAAAAAGCAAAACTGGCTCAATGCGTCTCGCCCGGCCGGGCTTCTCCAGTCGGATAGGCTTGGACCTTTTGCTTTTTTTATGACTACTCGGGATATTGGGTGTAAAGGGTGATCCTCCAGATTTTCCGCTTGATCCTTCTTTTTCTGCTCGATCGTGTTGCCGCATGGGTCTGTCGATGTCAAATTCCACTTCATCGAAACATCACTTACTTCTGTTTTGCATACCGTATTAATAGGCAAATCAACTACTAAATGATATGTCGTGGCTACCCGCAGTTTTTACGAAGATATTAAAGCCAAAAAGTGAACTTAGGCTGAAGTATTCAAAGGATGACAATGTATGGCTTGTGATGAAGGAGCACTCAATCCTGTTCATGGGAGACGAAATGCAATGCAGTATTTACATGCGAAATTTCGCTCGAAAGTGACATCTTCATAATTGTAACTCTAAACCAGGTGGTTTTTAACCAATGTAGGCTTTGAACTTAGCCCCGGCCTGATCCCTAAACAGGCATGCAGATTTAGTTTTATGGAACTACGTATTTGGAAAACACAAAAAATAATTTCAATAGTACCAATTTTTACTACGTCGTCTCATATCCCGGCTCTATCGACACCTACTTCCTATTCGTCGAAACAAAATTTCTCGCTCTCTTTTCCTCCGTATAATTGAATAACCAAACAAAAAAATATCATGAACTGGTTTTCAAAAGTGCTCGCTCAGGTGTCAAAATCAAAGGATCAGCTTACTCTGAAATTCTCAAAGGACGACAATACCTGGTTGGTAATGAAAGAGTACTCGATCATGTTTATTGGAAGCGAAACAGCGTGTAATACATATATGAGGAATTTTGCTTCGAAGTAAAATCCTCTTTGAAGAAATCGTTAGCTGACCAACGACGGCTATCGATCTGGTTTATTAGTTTGGAGTCCATGCCTGCCCTTCGGGGGCCAACAGGTGTGGGCTTCTTTTTTTTATACATATGATGATAATCATAAAAAGGAAATTCTCTGCTCTTTATACTTGCATCAGTATTTGAAAAAGCGGCAAGTAATGAAGCAGGATATTGCATCCAGAGCAGACATCGAAAAACTGGTTGACCAGTTCTACAGCAAAATCAGAATCGACGGTACGATAGGTTACATTTTCACAGACATCGCTGCACTCGATTTTGCCAGGCACATGCCCACCATGTATAAGTTTTGGGAGACTACCCTCCTGGGAATAATGTCATACAAAGGCCATCCGATGTCGGTGCATATCCAACTGGACAAGAAAGAGCAGTTGAAAAAAGAACACTTCGACCGATGGCTGGAACTATGGACAGCCACTGTGGACGACCTCTTCGAAGGACCAAAGGCGGAAGAGGCCAAGACGAGAGCCTCCCAAATCCGCTACCTCATGCAATACAAAGTAGAGCAAAGCAGGCAATTGTCTAGCCCCTGAAATTATTTAGTGTGTGAATCACCCTTTGCACTTCATCATCAGTTAGCTCGGGAAACATAGGAAGGGAAAGAATGCTGCTCTTTTCAGACGAACAAACTGACAGCCCCTCAGGGTCTGTTCTGAACGACCGGTATGGGGAAAGTTCGTTAATAGGGGCTGGATAGTGAATAGCGACACCAACGCCGCCACGATCTAAGTGTCGGATCAGGTTTTCCCTGTCATCTGTTTGAATTACATATTGATGAAAAACAGCATAGTCTGGATCTCCCACCTGCGGCAATCGGTACATCGACCTGTCGAGACCATACATATAGTAGGTGGCGATGGATCTTCGTCTTGTATTCCACTGATCGAGCAAAGGAAGCTTCGATCTCAGAAAAGCTGCCTGAAGCTCGTGCAGCCGACTGTTTCTGCCTGCCACTTTATGTACATCCCGTGCGGGCTGTCCATGATTGCCCACCAACCGAACTGTAGCCGCATATTCGTCGTCGTTGGTAACAACTGCGCCCCCATCGCCCAGGCAGCCCAGGTTCTTGGTGGGGTAAAAGCTAAAGCAGCCAAAGTCTCCAATGGTACCTGCATTTTTTCCCTGATAAACAGCTCCATGCGCATGGGCACAGTCTTCGATCAATACCAGCTTATGTGCGTCTCGTATTTCCAATAATTCATTCACGTGCGCTGGCTGCCCATACTGATGCACGACAATAATGGCTCTTGTTGTCTTCGAAATGCACCTTTGAACTGATGCCGGATCGATGGTGTATTCTCCGGGAAGGGCGTCAGCGAAGACAGGCGAAGCCCCCACATTGATGACCGACTCTGCAAGGGAAACCCAGGTATTGGCAGGAACAATTACTTCGTCTCCGGCCTTTATACCCGCAGCCTTCAATGCCAGCTCCAGGGCGTCGGTGCCATTGCCGCAGCCAATGCAGTGCTTCACGCCCAAATACTCTCCAAACTCCTTCTCAAAGGCCTTGACCTCCTCACCAAGAACAAACCAGCTTTTGCTCAGCACCCTGTCATAAGCCTCGTCAAGAGCGGGTCTCAGCTTCTGATGTTGTCGGCTTATATCAAAATGTGGGATTGTATTCATAATATGTAGTCAGGCTAAAACCTGCGTCAGCGCTTGTTATCAATAAAAATTTCGAACAACCTGTTTGAGAGCTTCATAGCGAGGCTCCTTCTGGCGTATTTATCAAAGTGCTTAGGTGCGAATGGTTGGTCAGCTTTGAAATCAGCAAACTGTTTCTCTAACGCTCGCCTAACTCCAACCTTGTCGTTGAATCCAAGGCATGCACCTGCCCCCGTATCCTCAATGATTTTGGCAACATCTCCGGCAGAATCACCGATAGCCAAAATCGGTCGCTTCGCCTCCAAGTATTCAAAAAACTTTCCGGGTATGTGTCCTTTTGCATTGCCGGAATCATTCATTACCAGCAATTGAACCGTGCTGGTTTTCATCGCCCTTCTTGCACTGCCATGAGACAGGTAGCCATCAACAGCGAGCTTACCCTTCAGCTCAGGAAAAGCCTCGATAGATGCAATCACCTGATCACTAAGAATACCTGCCAGGTAAATTTCCAAACTAGTAGCAAATTCCCTGTTTTCGACGCACAGCTCCGAAAGCACCTCCCATAACACCAGAGGGTTTCTCATTTCATTGAGCATGCCAATATGTGCAAGCCTAAATTTTCCACCTGGCACCGTAGGCTTTTCACTTTCCATAGCATGCTCGTCGTACCCATTCGTTAGCACAAACGTTTTAGTGGCACCCAATCGGCTAAAATCGGCCGCCCAGGCATTACTAACCGTTATGAGCAAATCACAGTTTTTGATAACCTTTTGTTCGAGAAAACTGTGACGTTTACGAGCCCACCCTTTCACCCCAAGCTTGTCGAGAATGTCCCATTGTGACCAGGGATCTCTGAAATCAGCTACCCACTTTACTCCCGTCTTTTTTTGGAGCTTCATGCCAATCAAATGCATGCTGTGCGGAGGCCCCGTGGTGATAATCAGGTCAATGTTATTGCTCTTAATCATTGGAGCCAGAAAGCGAACCGACGGTCTGACCCAAAAGACTCTGGGGTCGGGAATGAAAAAGGTAGCTCTGGCCCAAATAAGGAATGTATCAAGAAAGCCTTTCTTCTTTTTCTCAAGCACTTGCCCCTGCCTGGGCTGTCCGTCCTTACCGAAATATTTTAGTGGCTCCCAAATCGGAAACTTCCGAACCTCCAGATTGTCAGCTACTTCCCTCATCAGCGTGTCATCTTTGAGGCTGAATGCCGGATTTTCCGGAGTGAAAATGATAGGCTCAACACCAAATTCCGGGAGGTGACTGGAAAGTTTCAGCCATCTCTGAACACCCCCTCCTGCACTCGGGGGCCAATAGTAAGTAACTATCAATACTTTCAGTTTTTTCATCCCGGCTAGGCTAAGAATAAGCAAACATACAAAAAGAGACCATTGGCCATTTCAAGATTAATAGTAGATTTGCCACGCATTAGCGAAAAGCGTTAGAAATTTATCTTTTTGTGCCTACCTTAGAATGTTAGAAGTCTCTGCTTTTCACAAGGTTGGCGAGCTAAGCGCAAACAAATGGTTTTTTAATGAAGAAAATAGCTGTATTTACTTCGGGTGGTGATGCACCTGGCATGAATGCTTGTATAAGGTCTGTTGTTAGAAGTGCTCTTTATCATGAACTTGAGATCTACGGAATCAAGTATGGTTATAATGGAATGATTGAGGGGGACATCTACAAAATGAAGTCTTATTCCGTTAGCAACATCGTTCAAAGGGGCGGCACGATACTCAAATCGGCCAGAAGTAAAGATTTCATGACCAAGGAAGGTCGCAAGAAGGCCTATGAGCAGCTTTCGTCAAGAGGAATAGAAGGCCTGATTGCCATTGGTGGAGACGGAACCTTTACCGGTGCTAATATCTTCTTTGAGGAGTATGGCATTCCGGTGGTGGGTGCGCCAGGCACAATTGACAACGACCTATTTGGTTCTGACTATACTATTGGCTTTGATACAGCGGTAAACACTGCGCTCGAAGCCATCGACAAAATAAGAGATACGGCCATGTCGCACGACAGGGTCTTTTTTATCGAAGTAATGGGGCGGCACTCAGGCTATATTGCTATCCAGTCAGGCATCGGCGGCGGTGCCGAGTTGGTGATGGTGCCTGAAACTTCTACTACCATCAACGAAGTGATTAATGCCCTTCAAAAAGGCAAAGATGCGCAGAAGACCTCCTCCATTGTGGTAGTGGCTGAAGGAGGTGAGGAAGGCAATGCACATGAAATTGCCGCCAAAGTAGCACCGCATTTGCCAAAAGCGGATATACGGGTTTCCACGCTGGGTCACATCCAGCGAGGCGGCAACCCCACCGCTTTTGACAGGATTCTTGCTTCCAGACTAGGGCTGGCTGCAGTAGAAGGTCTTTTGAATGGGGAAAAAAATGTAATGGTAGGTATTATCGACAAAGAAGTGGTATACACCAACTTAAAAATCGCCATTTCAAAGTCGAAGCCGCTCGATCAGGATTTGATTCGGCTCGTCGAAATCCTTAGCATCTAATTGTCATGGGCTTTTTACCCATCTTCCTGGCCCTTTCTCTCTTTCTCATGCTTTGGGGCATGGTGGTCAACCAGTTTCTTCGCTCTGAGAAAAAAAAGATACTCACCTCGGCCAGTGAATTCGGGCTTTCCGGGAGCCTGCAGGTGATTGACCAGCAACTGGCTTCAGAAGATTCAAAGGAGCTTAGAAGCCTGAGAGCACAGATGTTTCGTTATAACAAGCTGATTTCCAGCTTCCCCTACCGGATTGTGGCTGTGCTAATGAAGCTGAGTAAGTTCTAAACGCTGAGGCCATTCTCACGAAGCATCTTATACACTTCAGCGGTTGCCAACCGGTCAAACCACTGAACCTCCGCATCTTTTCTAAACCAGGTCAGCTGTCTCTTTGCGTACCTTCGTGAGTTCCGCTTGAGCAGCCGAACAGCCTCTGCTTTGTCGTAGTTGCCTTCCAGGTAGCCGAACACCTCCTGATAACCCAGCGTTTGCAGCGACTGAAGATGCCTGTTGCCAAAAAAAAACTCAGCCTCTTCAAAAAGGCCGTTGGCGATCATTTGATCCATGCGCAGGTCGATACGGTCGTACAATTGCTGGCGGTCAGCCGTAAGACCTATTTTGATAGTAGAAAACGGCCGCTCACTTTTACCCTGCCGCATCCTGAAAGAAGAGAACGTTTTCCCTGTCGATTCAATTACCTCAGCCGCTCTCACAAGCCTCACAGGGTTGTTTTTATCAACCTCTTGAAAAAACTCAGGGTCGTGATCTTCAACGTATTTTCTCACTTCCGAAAGACCGTTTTCTGCCACATTCGCATTCCACTTCTCACGCACACCTTCTTTGATAACAGGCATTTCATCCATGCCATCGCACACCGCCTGCACATAAAGGCCCGATCCACCCACCATGATGGCTACGCCTCTCTCTTTGAAAACATCAGCCAGCACGGCTAGCGCATCTCTTTCGAACTGCCCGGCTGTGTAGTCCTCGGTAATCGACAGGCTATTAACAAAATGATGCTTCACCTGTTCAAGCATAAAAGGCTCGGGTTTTGCAGTGCCAATCTCCAGCTCCCGGTAAAACTGCCTGGAGTCGGCCGAAACGATCTCAGTCGGGAGCTTTTTGGCCAGGTCGAAAGCCAGGTCGGTCTTTCCAACGGCAGTTGGCCCCACTATTACAATCAGCTTTTTATCACTCCGACTCATTATTGGCATCCTTAAATCAGGCTCGTTTACTTATCTTTTTGCAATTTTATTAACTTTAGGCAATACGTCGCCTGTTTGGCAGACTACCTTTGATGCATGATCAGCCTTGACAACAAAACTACGGAAGAATTACGGAAGGAGATCGAAAGGCTTAATGCTGAGCTTCGGATAGCACAATCACGGTTTAAAACGTCCATAGAAGACAGCAACGACATCAGCCTGTTGCTAAACAATGACGTCATTGTCAACTGCAATGAAAAAGCTCTTGAGGTTTTCAAGGTTGGTAGCAAAGAAATTGTTGGAAAGTCAATTTTTGAATTTTGCCCGAATTTTCAAGCCGATGGCAGTGCCTCAGCAGACAAGTTCCAACAAAAAATAAAACTGGCGCTGCTTGGCCTCCCCCAAAAGTTTGTTGGAGAAATTAAAAACTCTTCTGAGAAGGTCTTCTTTTCTAAAATAAAGCTATCGGCACTAACCGAAGAGAAAAACAACCACCTGCTTTGCACAATCAAGCTGGAGAACAAGGACGATGACGCCGATGTGTATTTTCTGGAATCGGAAAAGACGTTCCAATCTCTGGCCGACAATGCTCCTGTGCTGTTGAGAATGACCAATTCCAACAACTTTTTCTATTACTTCAGCAAGCAATGGCTCAAGTTTACCGGCAAGGAAGTCGAGGAGGAGCAAAACAATGGATGGATTGCCAACATTCATGAAGAAGACCTGAATGACGTGCTGGTTACCATGGATCTGGCTTTTAAGCGTCGCAAAAAATATGAGGTTACCTACAGGCTGCGCCGCTACGACAAGAAATACAGATGGGTGCTGGATACAGGCATTCCGAGAGTCAGTAGCCTGGGTAAGTTCTCCGGCTATATATCCGCCACCATAGACATTACCGAGAGGAAGCTGGCAGAAGAAGCTGAAAGCCGTGAAAAAGCTTTGTTGGAGAGCGAAAAAAAGCTTCAAAAATCGCTCAACCAGTCTAAAATTCTTTCGCTTACCACCAACAGCGAGGGCATTATTACATTTTGCAACGAAGCATTTTTGAAAGCCACCCGAAAACCCGCCGGGGACCTCATGGGCAAGAGTCTGTTTGAGGTGTTTCAGCCCTACGGCGGCGACAACGTAACCAAAAAAAGTTTCCGAACACTGGTAGAGAGAGAGGACTACACCGAGGCACTGACTGGCGTAATTACGCTGGATGGAGACGAAATTCTCATTATACGGTTTAGCTCCATTATACTTAAGAATGCCAAGGGCCAGGTAATTGGTATCACCATCGTTGGAGAAAATATTACAGAACGACGGAAGGTTCGACAAGAGTTAGAAAAGACCAACGCCCAGCTGAAAGAACTCTTCGACAATTCGAGCGACCTTATTCAAATTTTCACATCGGAAGGAGAGTTCAGGTTTGTGAATGAGGCCTGGAAAACCAAACTCGGATACAATGACGAAGAAATAAGCCAGCTGAGGCTTACTGATTTGATACCGAAAGACTACCAAAGCAGTACAGTCGAGAACCTGAACCAAATTGGACGTGGGGAGCGAATCGAGAAGTTTGAAACTGTTTTTATCAGTAAGTTTGGTAAGAATATCTACGTTTCCGGGCGAGTCAACTGCACTATTCAGGATGGCAGCCCGACAGAGTTTAGAGGTATCTTTTACGACATTACAGAAAGGATACGTGCCGAAAAAGCGCAAAGCCTCTACTACAAAATTGCCAACCTGACGACCACCAGTAGCAATCTGGATGCGCTGTACCGCAACGTATTTGAGGAGCTTAACAAAATACTGAAGATTCAGAATTTTGCCATCAGTCTCAAAGATGAAAAAACAGGGAAAATCCAGTTCCCTTACCTCATCACCGAGTTAGAAGAGCCGTCGGAAGTCAAGCAGCTAAAAAGCATTACCAAACTGCTGGCTGAATTCACATTTGAGAGAAGCAAGCCACTGATCATTTACGAAGACGGTATTCGGCGCATTGCAGATAATAAAAAGTTGCCTCTTCATGCCAAGCTTCCGCTGATATGGCTGGGAGTGCAGGTCAATGTCGATGGTAAACCGGCGGGTGTTATTTCGTTTCATTCTTACAAAGACCGAACAGCCTATAACCACAAAGACCTTGAACTGCTGGATTTCATCTCCAGCCAGGTGTCTCTTGCGCTCGAACGCAAGTCGAACGAAGCGAAAATCATTAGCCAAAGCGCCAGGCTAAAAGCAATTTTTGAGTCTACCACTCACCAAATCTGGTCCATCGACAGGAACTACTGCTTCACTTCCTTCAACCAAAACTACGCTGATGCGCTGCAGCGCTACTATGGCATTACCCCCTCTCTGGGTGGTCAGAGCGGCTTCGACTTTCTGGTTCCAAGCCTCGGCGAGTTTTGGAAAACCAAGTACGACCGTGCTTTTAGTGGCGAAATCGTCAACTTCCAAAGCCATGTTACTGACCTCAAGGGCAACAAAATATGGAGAGATGTATTCCTCAACCCAATCTTCCTTCCCGACGGCTCTATTGAAGAGATTTCAGTTATCGCCAACGACATTACTGAGAAGAAGCTTTCGGAAGTGGCACTACAGGAAAGCGAAGAGAAATTCAGGAATATCTTCGAATCCTTTCAGGACATTTATTTCCGTTGCGATGCAAAGGGAAAGATCACGATGATCAGCCCGTCGGTCATAGAACTTTTAGGCTACACATCTAAGGAGGTAATAGGAAAAAACATCGACGAACTCTTCAGCTCGTCCGACTCCATCCACAGTGTATTCAGCAAGCTGCGAAAGAACAGAAGGCTACGAAACTTCGAGGCGACCTTGTACACAAAAGATGGAAAGGATTTGCAATGCCTCTGCAACATCCGCCTGGTATATCGCAGAAACTACCCGCTTGAAATTGAAGGTGTCGCCAGAGACATCACCACGCTGATCCGCACCAATGAAGAGCTTCGCAAAGCAAAAGAGCTGGCAGAAAGGTCACTCAAGATCAAAGAGCGTTTCCTGGCCAACATGAGCCATGAGATTAGGACGCCTATGAACGGGATCATTGGCATGCTGGATCTGATAGGCAGTACACAACTCAATCAGGAGCAGTCCGAGTACCTCAGAACAATTAAAAAGTCTTCCGAAACCCTCCTCACCATTCTCAACGACATTCTCGATTTGTCAAAAATTGAGGCGGGCAAAATGGAGATTAGAAAAAGGCCTGTAAACCTCCGGGGAACGCTGGACAAGCTTTATAACCTATTCAGCCAGCAGGCGTCAATCAACGAAACCAGCCTTCAATACACGGTAGCGAAAAGCTTACCCGAGTACTTCCTCCTTGACGAAACCAGGGTGTTGCAAGTTCTTTCGAATCTCACCTCCAATGCCATCAAGTTCTCCAAAGGGCGAGGCAAAATTTACATCAGCCTTAACGAGCACAAGAGAAAGGGGGACACCCTGATTTTGAAGGTGAAGATCAAAGATTCGGGCATTGGGATAAGCAAAGAAGACCTGAAGAAGCTCTTCGACTCGTTCAGCCAGGTTGACAACTCTATGACCAAAAAGTTTGGCGGCACAGGCCTCGGACTGGCAATATCTAAAGAGCTGACCAAATCGATGGGCGGTGAAATAGGCGTTTATTCTACGCCCGGCCTTGGCAGTACCTTTTGGTTTACCTTCGAAGCAGAAATAATAGAGCAACCCGAGGAAAGGAATCTTCCCCTTACCGACGAGGCCATTCAGAAAGTGTTCAGCAAGAAAATCCCATATATACTTCTGGTGGACGACAATGACGTCAACAGGAAGGTAGCAGGGCATATCCTTATTAAGGCGGGATGCAGGGTAGACTTTGCAGAAAACGGCGACGACGCTATTGAAATGATCCAGCAGCACCAGTACAACGTGGTTTTTATGGACATACAAATGCCCAAAAAAGACGGTGTGCAGGTCACCCGGGAGATTAAACTCCTCAACCTCGACCATCAGCCCCCAATTATCGCCATGACCGCCTATTCGATGGAAGAAGACAGGAAGAAATTCCTCGATAGTGGTTTGGACGACTATATTTCCAAACCGATCCAGGCCAAAACCATCATCCAAAAAGTGGTGGATTGGATAGAGAACAATAAGCCAAGCGAAATTGTAGTCCAAAAAATGGCCGAGGTACCTGACGACCTTAAAATTGTAAACACGCTGGTGCTGGACGAACTCAGCAAGTATGGCGGAGCCGAAATGGTTGAGTCGGTGCTCAACGACTTCTTAAAGGAGGCTCAGGAGAGTCTTGCAAACTGCAAAGACGCTCTGAGAGTGAGCAATTACGAGGTACTGAGGTCGGAACTGCACACGCTAAAGGGTAACTCCGGAACCCTGGGCATAGAGCGTTTTGCCTGGTATGTAACTCAGCTTGAACAGGAACTAAAGCGTAGCATTTACGAAGAAGTAGAAAAGAAATTAGCTCAAATAGATGCTAGCTTTGATGAATTTAAAGAAAATTACAAGTTATTTGTGGGTGCGAGTTCAACCTCATCATAATTATGAAAAAAATTCTAGTCGCTGAAGATAGCTCAGTTATTCAGAACCTTACCAAGAAGATTCTCACGCTTCAAAATTTTCAAATCACTTCGGTAAAGAATGGGGAGCAAGTGCTTCAAAAACTCAATGAAGAGTCTTTTGATCTTATCCTAATGGACATTAACATGCCTGTGATGGACGGTATCGAGTGCACAAAAAAGGTGAGAAACCTAAGTGATGAGGCTAAAAAAAATATACCTATTGTTGCCATAACCGGCAACGCCCGGAATTACACCATGGAGGAATTTCTTGCTAATGGAATCAATGACTTCATTCCCAAGCCTCTGAATTTTGACCAGCTTGTTGAAAAAGTAAGGAAGTATACCAGTTGATATGCAGGTAAAATACAGCAAACATTTCCTCAACAAATTAGAAGATATTTTCGCTGAGTCGGACTATATTCTCCGCTATGAAAAAGGCAGTTTCCATTCCGGCTACTGCATTTTAAGAGACACCAAAATTGCCATTGTCAATAAGTATTTCCCTCTTGACGGCAAAATCAATGCCTTGCTCGAGATATTAAAGTCTATAGAAATCGACCCAAAAGGCCTCAGCGAAAAAAACAGATCGCTTCTTCTGGAGCTCACCCAAACCAAGCTGGAGATTTGAAGCTGACCTTCCTCGGAACCGGCACCTCGCAGGGAGTGCCCGTCATTGCCTGCGATTGTGAAGTATGCCAGTCGGTTGACTTTCACGATAAACGACTCCGCTCCTCTGTTCATATTGAGGTTGATGGTCTCAGTCTGGTGATAGACACCGGCCCCGACTTCAGACAGCAGATGCTCCGTGAGCGAATCAAAAGACTCGATGCTGTCATCTTCACTCATGAGCACAAAGACCACACTGCCGGACTGGACGATATCAGGAGTTTTAACTTTCTACAGCAAATGGACATGCCGGTGTATGCCAGCACAGCGGTTATCACACAGCTCAAGAGAGAGTTCTCCTATATTTTTGCTGACCACAAGTATCCCGGCGTTCCATTGGTGGACGTAAAGCTTCTTGACGGGAAGCCATTCACCATAGGCAATACAACGATAACGCCTATTAATGTTATGCACTTCAAGCTGCCGGTGTTTGGTTTCAGAATTGGCGATTTCACATACATAACTGATGCCAACTACATTTCGGACGAGGAAAAGAAGAAAATAAAAGGAAGCAAGGTACTGGTGCTTAATGCCTTGCAGAAAACGCCCCACATTTCCCACTTTACGCTGGACGAAGCCATTTCTCTGGCGCAGGAGCTAAAAGCCGACCAAACCTACTTCACGCACATCTCCCACAAGCTGGGCTCGCATAGGGATGTCTCTGCTCAATTGCCAGAAAACATCTATCTTGCCTACGATGGTCAGCAGCTAACGCTTTAATTTCCTGCTGCAAGGTTTGCTCTAACTATGCATCTCAACTATTTCTTTCTGAAGCCGCTTTGTGAGGAGCTGGATGCCGCCTGGCGGGGCTTCACATTAGGAGCATGCTTCAGCCAGCAGAAAGATGAGCTCATTTTTCACTTTTACAGAAACGAGGAAGAGAAGTTTATCAGGGTCTCTTTAATTCCCCAGCTCACTTTCATTTCATTCCCTGAAAGCTTTGCCAGGGGCAGAAAAAACAATGTCGATCTCTTTGAAGAAGCCATTGGTGGCGAATTGGAAATGGTCAGCATCACCCCCTGCGATCGCTCGTTTGTCATGGCATTTAACAATAGCTTTAGTTTCCTGTTCAAGATGCACGGCAGCAGGTCAAACATCATCGGCACCGACAAAAACGGTAACCAGAGGCTTTTCCGGAGCCAGCTTTTGGATGATGAAGGCCTAACACAAGAACAGCTTGGTACTACACTTCAACTGACAAGAGCGCACTTTGACGAGGTGGGCGGCGAACTTAGACAATTTGTTCCCATTTTGGGCAAAGAAACCACAGCATTTCTAAACGGGCTGGGCTACGATGACACAACGATAGAAAGAAAATGGGCGCTGGTAACACAGATGCTAAGTGCTTTTGAAAGTCCCACGTTTTACATCTGCCGCTGGCAGGAAAAGGTGCAGCTGCTGCTTTTCAAAGCAGGGGAAGTGCTCATGGAAACTGACTCGGCTATTGAAGCAACTACGGTTTATGCGCAAAAGGTTAGCAGGGAGTTTTACCTAAAAACCGAGCTTCACCCGCTGCTGCAACGCCTGAGAAAAGAGCTGAAGCAAACAGAAAGCTACCTGAAACAGTCAAAAGCTAAATTGATTGACCTGAAAGAAGGAAAAAGCTACTCCCAACTGGCCGATGTGCTTATGGCCAACCTTTACCAGGTAAAAGAAGGACTGGAGGAAGTGGTGCTTGATAATTTTTATACCGGCCAGCCAGTTAGCATCAAGCTTAAGAGGGCTTTGACCCCGCAGAAAAATGCAGAGATTTTTTACCGGAAAGCCAAAAACCAAAAGATTGAAATAGAGAAACTAGAGGAGGCCATTGCTGCTAAGGAAGCGCTGGAGGAAACTGTTGCAGAACATCTGCTGCATCTGGAAGACATGACCGACCTGAAACTCATCAGGCAGTATATTCAGCAACACGGACTAGCGAAAGAATCGAAACAAGCTGCCATAAACCGCCCTTTTAAAGTGTTCCAGATTGGGCTGTACGAGGCGTGGGTGGGCACCAACGCCAAAAACAACGACGAGTTGACCCTGAAGTACGCTACAAAAAACGACCTTTGGCTGCATGCCAAAGATGTGCCTGGCTCGCATGTAGTATTGAAATGGAGAGCAGGACAAAACTTCCCAAAGCCGGTTATCGAGCAGGCGGCGGCTCTGGCTGCCTACTATTCTAAAAGGAAAACAGACACACTTTGCCCTGTAATTTTCACGCCAAAAAAATGGGTGAGAAAACCAAAAGGCGCTCATCCTGGAGCCGTAATTGTGGAGAGAGAAGAGGTGATTATGGTTGAGCCGGGGCTGCCAAACTAACGAGAATTCATTGCAGCCTCCGTTCAATTATTTATCTTTATCTAATGGCAAAGCCCTACCAAACACCGGAGACCGACATCAACGACATCATGTTGCTTGAGCCGGAAGCTACCTATAGCTACGCCCACTACCTTCGGTGGAGTTTCGAGGAGAGGGTGGAGTTGATCAAAGGAAAGGTTTTCCATATGTCGCCAGCCCCAAACCGGGCACATCAGGACATTAGCGGAAACCTCCATGGCATTCTTTGGAGCTTTTTAAGAAAAAAGAAATGCAAGGCCTACGCTGCCCCCTTCGATGTGCGGCTGCCACAAAAACCATCAGATCCCGATAATCGGATTTTCTCCGTGGTTCAGCCAGACATTTGTGTGGTGTGCGATCCCTCCAAACTAGATGACAAAGGCTGCAGTGGCGCACCTGATATTATGGTAGAGATTCTCTCCCCATCCACTTCTTCGAAAGACCTCAAAGATAAGTTTAGCCTATATGAAGAAAATGGTGTAAAAGAGTACTGGGTGGTTTATCCGGGTGAAAAAGTCGTAGAAGTTTTCGTGCTGCGTAGTGACGGAAAATACAGCCAATCTTTAAAATTTACAGACGACGAAAGCGTGACTTCCACCGCCGTTCCCGAACTGACAATTAACGTGAACGATATTTTCGATTATTGATATAAAATGACACCTTCCCTACTCGCTGTTGAAGTTAAACAGCATGCCATCATGCGCTTGCAGGAAAACACGCAAAAAATAGCCAAATGCCTTGATCAACTATCTGAGGTGGAAATATGGCAGCGCCCTAACGCCTCATCCAACAGCATGGGTAACCTTATTCTTCATCTCTGTGGAAATATTACCCAGTACATTATTTCATCATTGGGGGGCAAAGAAGACCGTAGGGTGAGAGATGAAGAGTTTGACGCAAAGGGCGGCTACAGCAAAAAAGAGCTCCAGTTGAAGCTTGAAAGCACGATTGCTCAAGCCATTGAAGTGATCCAAACTATCTCTGAAGAGGAGCTCTTGAGAGTCCGTCCAGTGCAAGCCTACGAGTTTTCAGGGGTTGGCAATGTTATTCATGCCGTAGAGCACTACTCCTACCACACGGGGCAAATTGCCTTTTGGACGAAACAGGTAAGAAACAAAGACCTGGGCTTTTATGCCGATGTCGATCTTAACAGAAAGGGTCAGTGATTTTACATGCAGCAAAAACCACTAAGCCTCGGCTGGCATGGCCTTCAACTCTATCACCTGCTCCCTGGCTTTTCCAATAAATGTGTTGATATCCGTTTTGCCATCATGCTTAACAGGCAGGCCGATATGGACATCTACTTTATGAGGTTTTATAGCAAACCTGCCGGCTTTCCACACTTTTTCCGACCCACTAATAGCCACTGGAACCACATGCACTCCGGCTTGAGATGCCAGGAGAAATGGCCCCTTTTTGAAAATGCCGACTTCTCCATTGCGACTTCTGGTTCCCTCCGGAAACATCAGTACATTTTTGCCTCCTTTAATAAGTTGGCCAGCCTTTTTTAAACTTTCAATAGCCTTTTCTCTGTTGCTCCTGTCAACGAATATCATCCCTGTGCCCATCATGTACCACCCAAGAAATGGCACTTTTTTCAGCTCCTGCTTGGCAACAAAGTAAAGATTAACGGGTACTGCCCTGAACAAAACAGCAATATCAAGATATGACAGATGATTGCTGACAAACACATACGAGTCTTTGTCATTGACGTGCGCAGTTCCTTCCACTTTCAGCGTAACTCCACATGCCCACAAAATCCCAGGCGACCACCAGGTCCGTGCCATCACAACCGGTATTTTTCTATCGAATGTAATGATCATGATCAACAGAGAGGAGGAAATCATAAGGATACTCCAAAACACACAAAACAGAAGGCGAAACGGCGTAGACACTAATAATTGATTATGATGAATGCTCACAAAGCTAAAACAAAGCACCAAAAACCACCCGATTGTTTTTCGATAAAGCCCTCCGTTGGTATAAAACTGATTTAAGGGACAGATTGAGACAGCTTTTTCTTAATATCGTGTCGCATGGAAAACAGCACCTCAAAGAAGTCAGTTAGCGTTTTAGGTTGTGGCTGGCTCGGCTTGCCACTGGCAAGGCACCTGCTTCAAAATGGATTTAAGATCAAAGGGTCTACCACCTCCCCTGAAAAACTTGCCTTACTGAAAAAGACCGGCATCGAACCGTTCCTGATTCAGTTGTCCGACGGCGGAGACTATTCCCAGCTATCGGACTTTCTTACATCGGACATTCTGATTGTCAACTACCCCCCGGGCGTTAGAAAAGGCGGGGCTGAGCAGTTCCGAAATTCATTCGGTATCCTTTTGGACAGCGTAGCTAAGTCGCTTGTTGGCAAAATCATTTACATCAGCTCAACGTCTGTCTATCCAAATACCAACGAAGTTGTCTCAGAAGAAATGCAGCTTCTGCCTGATTCTGAAGCCGGGAAGGTTTTGCTCGACGCTGAAGACCGGCTGAGAAAACTAGATGGCAAGGAGGTGATCATTCTGCGTATGGCCGGCCTGATTGGCCACGACCGCCAACCGGCCAGGTTCTTCGCCGGAAAAAAAGGGCTGGCAAATGGTGAAGAGTTGGTCAACCTGATCCACCGGGACGATTGCGTTAACATCATTCACAAAATGATCGAAGGGCAAGCGAGCGGCGACACATTTAACTGCTGCAGTGATACTCACCCGCCAAAAAGGGATTTCTATACAAAGGCTTCTGAGGTTTTGGGGATAGTTCTTCCTCAATTTGCTGCGTCAGACGTCACCTCCTTTAAAATCGTCAGCAACGAGAAGCTTAAGAGCCAGCTGAAATACAATTTTATTTACGGAGATTTAACAAAATTCGATTGGCCTTAAATCGAGTTTCCGGCCCGCATTTGTTGTTCTCTTTCCCTAATTTTGAGGCGTCAATTATACGATTATGGATCTTCAATACGCCCTCGAACTTATCGGCACATTCTTTTTTGCCATTTCCGGCGCCCTGGCGCTACAGGGCAAAGAAGCCGACTGGTTTGCTGCGGCCTTCACTGGCTTTCTAACAGCCATTGGAGGAGGTACCTTGAGGGACGTGCTGCTTGGTAGCTATCCCCTGGTATGGATTGGTGACATTAATTTCCTCTACGCCATCATTCTTGGTGTCATCGTTACCTTTATTCTGTACGGCTTTGTTTCCAGGCTAAAACGAACCTTCATGCTGTTCGACACTGTGGGCATAGCCTTCTTTACAATTTTGGGAGTTGAAAAGGCCCTCTCTGTTGGTGTAAGGCCAGAAATAGCAGCCATTATGGGCATGTTTACTGCTATCATGGGCGGGGTGATCCGGGACACACTGACCAACGAACTGCCGGTGATTTTCAGGAAAGAGATTTATGCTACAGCCTGCCTGGCCGGCGCTATTTGCTACTTATCGCTAAGGCTGTTTGAAATTGATCGCAATGTCAACCTGCTGATTTCCATTGGCGTCATCGTTGTAATCCGGCTACTGGCAGTAAAATTCAGACTGTCACTGCCAAAGTTGAAGTAGGCTACAAAACACAAAAGCTGTCAAAAGACAGCTTCGGGTTTCACATTAAAAACATCACTCTTCTAAACTGGAACGTTTAGGTTCTTGACCGTATCCACAGGTCCGAAGTTTCTGGACTCCATCACGGTCTTTTTGCCCTTGATAAGTCTCACCTCTACAGGCATCACTTTGTGCTCAATATTTTTTCTGACAACCCTGTCATAGTACAGCTTCGCTTTCTGGTACTGCCCCTTACCAAACTCCTCCCGATCTTGAAAAGATTGTACTTCCGGAAAATTCGGAATTACGTGATACAAACGTACGGTTACCGAATAGGTAGGCTTAAAAGAATTTAAAAAGTCAATCCACGCTTTTTTCATAGACCACTAAAATATAGGTTTTGACAAATCTACACCATGGCAAAATACAGAACAATTTGAAAGTACACTAATTTACGTGGTTTCTAATTATTTATTAAGTAATAAAAAGTCGGAATGGCGAGGAAAAATTCAGCCCGCCCTTCAAAAAAGCAATACTCCATATCGTGTTTTTTCTCATCTTAGACTTCTTAAACTCCACACTCCCATGGCTAAAAAGTCTGTGTTCGATCCTCAGTCCGTACATCACCAGTTTCCTGCCTTACGGCGTCTGCACAACAAGAAACCCCTCATCTTTCTGGATGGCCCAGGCGGTACCCAAGTACCTGAGAGGGTCATCAGAGCTATTTCAACCTACTATCGCCGGTCCAACGCCAACACCCACGGTGCCTTTGTCACCACACGGGAAACCGATAAAGTAATGGCGGACGCCCGGGCAAAGATGGCAACCCTGCTGGGGGCTCCTGGCCCGGAGTGCATCTCTCTTGGTCAGAACATGACCACTATCAATTATTCGCTGGCCCGGGCAATGAGCAGGCTGCTGAAGCCTGGCGATGAAGTATTGATCACACAACTTGACCACGAGGCCAACCGGGGCCCGTGGCTTACCCTGAGAGATTTTGGTGTCAAAGTGCGGGAGGTGAAGCTTTTACCCACCGGCACACTGGACTATGCTGATTTTGAGCAGAAGCTCAATGAAAATACCCGGCTGGTTTGCATGGGCATGTCGAGCAACGCCATAGGCACTGTCAACGATTTTGCACTGGTGAGGCAAATGACCTACAAGGTGGGGGCCTGGCTCCTGCTGGATGCAGTTCACTATGCGCCGCACTTCAGCATCGATGTGCAAGCCATTGGCTGCGACTTCCTCATTTGTTCGGCCTACAAATTCTATGGGCCTCATGTAGGTATATTGTATGCAAAGCCAGGCCTGCTCGACAGGCTGCCAACCGACAGGCTAAGAACCACCGACCAGATAGCTCCCTATTCCGTTGAAACCGGCACGCTCAATCATGCGGCCATGGCTGGTGTTTCCGCCGCTGTTGATTTTATCGCTTCATTGGGATCAGGCAATAGCCTGAGAGAGAAGCTGGATGATGCTTACGCCAAAGTAAGTCAACATGAGTTCGCCCTGGCATCAAAACTTTACACAGAACTAAAGGCCATCAAGGGCATGACGGTTGTAGGGCAGGATTTTTCATCTGAAAAAAGAACTCCCACCGTGTCGTTTACAGTCAAAGGAAAAACGGCCGAAGAGGTATGCAAGCACCTTGCTGCGGAAAACATTTGCGCCTGGGACGGCCATTTTTATGCCGTGCGGGCCATTGAAGTACTGGGCCTTCTGGAAAAAGGCGGAGTTACCCGTATGGGAATTTCACTCTATAATACCGAACAAGAAATTGACTACGTAATCAAGGCCGTGAAAAAATTGACATAGGCCTTTCCTTTCGGTTTCACTCACTTCAAAATATCTCCCGCTGACTACCTAAATCCTTCTGCCCAGGACTTTAACTTTTTTTAACATCCTTTTACGAAGAATTTCGTAATATTTACAAGACTCAAACTCAAAAGGACTAATCATGTTAAAAAGTTACCTAATGGTGAGCATCAGGCACCTGATGCGCCAGCCTACCTATGCTGCGCTTAATATTCTCGGTTTAACAATCGGAATTGTTTCCAGCTTACTAATCATTCTCTATCTGTCGCAAGAACTTAGCTACGACAAACATCACGCAAAAGCGGACAGGATTTACCGCATTTCGTCGGACATCAAGGAACCTGACAATGCGTTCCGCTGGGCAGTGACCCAGCTCCCTCTTGGCCGAACGTTGAAGGCTGAATTTGAAGAGGTAGAGCAGTACGTCCGCTTTATTGGCAACGGCCGCACCAAGTTTATCAAAGACAATATCAACTATTTTGAAGAAGACGTCTTTCAGGTAGACAGCACAGTGTTTGATGTTTTTTCCTTTGACCTTATTTCCGGCAACCCCTCCACAGCGCTACAGAATCCAAGCTCCATGGTCATCAGCAAAACCATGGCGGACAAAATTTTCAAAGGCGAAAACCCGGTTGGGCAAATCCTGAAAACCGACCAGAATTCCTTCGAAATAACTGGCGTGTATGAAGACCTGCCTAAAACATCTCACATCAGACCCAATGCTATGATGTCGGCCAGCACTTCCGACAGAAACAACTCCCAAAACTGGGGCGGCTTTGGCATCTACACTTACGCTTTGTTAAGAGAGGGTGCTGACCCGAAAGTAGTGGAGACCAAGCTTAATGACATTATTGATAAATACGTAGCGGTGATCTTCGATCAGTTTGACATCGTGATCCGGTATGAAATGATTGCCATCAAAGACATTCACCTTTATTCCACTTTTGAAGGTGAACCTGAATCACTTGGCAACATCAAATACATCTACATTTTTGCCGCCGTTGCCTTGTTCCTGATCGTTATTGCCAGCATCAACTATATGAACCTGTCGACCGCACGCTCCATGCGCAGAGCATTGGAAGTAGGGATCAGAAAGGTAATGGGTGCTCAAAGGGGCATGTTGATTGGGCAGTTTATCACCGAATCGGTAGTGCTTACAGTTATCTCCTTAGTTATCAGCTTAATAGTTTTGGCGATCGCTGTACCCCTTTTCAACGGATCCCTCGACACCAACTTATCTCTTTTAGACCTACTGCAGCCACAGCTCATCCTGGTGGTTCTGTGCATTCTGGTGCTGACTGGGTTTGTCAGTGGAAGTTACCCAGCCTTTTACCTGTCGAGCTTTAAACCAGCAGCAGTGCTAAAGGGCAAGGGAGCTAGCAGAGGCGGCAATCAATGGCTGCGACGTGTGCTGGTTGGTATCCAGTTCGCCATCTCCATCTTCATGCTGATAGGTACCTTCATCATCTACGATCAAATGCAGTACCTGCGCAGCAAGGATTTGGGCTTCGACAAAGACCAGGTGGTTCGTGTGGTGCTGGACAACCAGGCCAGCCGTGAAAAGTATCCTGTTTTCCGAAATTCCCTGATGCAGAACCCTAATATCAAGTCCGTGGCTTCCTCGAGTACCTCGCCAGGGAATGGCTATGGCAAAAATGTGATGAGTGTCGAGACCAACGAGGGAGTAATGGAAAATTATGGCATCGATGCCTACGTAGTCGACTATGACTTTTTCCCCACACTCAGCATTCCTTTTGAGAAAGGGCGAAATATCTCTTCTCAATACCCAAGCGACACAGCCACCTCAGTGATGGTAAACGAAGCCATGGTGGCCAGAATGGGCTGGGAAGAACCTATAGGCAAGAAGTTCCAGTTTGACCGTGACAGCACCGTGTTTCACCGAGTGGTGGGTGTGGTCAGGGATTTCCATCAGCAGTCTCTTTACAACCCCATTGAAGCCTTGATGTTCATTCCTGGCCTCAATAATTCGAGTGTGCTGATCAAAACATCGGAAGACCTGCAGGCTTCGCTCGCCGCCATAGAAGCAAGCTGGAACGAGGTGTATCCAGGCATTCCCTTCGATGCTACGTTCCTTGATGAGGAGTTTATGGAGCAGTATGAAACAGATCAGCTTCGTGGCAAGCTGTTTCTCGGATTTTCGCTGATGATGATCTTCATAGCTTGTCTTGGCTTGCTTGGTTTAGCCTCCTTCATAGCGGAGCAGCGCACCAAAGAGATAAGCATCAGGAAAGTGCTGGGTGCCAACACTGGCGGCCTTGTAACTCTGCTTGTGAAAGACTTTGTGTGGCTGGTACTCATAGGTGCTGTGCCTGCGTTCGGGCTCGGCTACTATTTCATGAATGACTGGCTCAAAACTTTTGAATATCACGTTGACATCAACCTGCTGCTGTTTGTTGTCGTGTTGTTGATCATCCTGGTTATTACTGTGTTGACAACTGGCTATCATGCATTAAGAGCAGCCAACTCCAACCCGGCAAACAACCTGAAATATGAGTAAATTTCTGGCATAACTGCCAGTTTCAAAGCCCTGAAGTTGAACGACACTTCAGGGCTTTTTTTGTGAAAAACAATCACCATTGCACCTCGCAATGCACAGCGATTAATAGCTTCAACGCCACCAATCTCTACGATATGTTAAGTCGCTGACCACCAGATGGCTAGTCGGCTCAACGCAACAATCTGGTCTCCACTTCGTTAGTATATAGTAAAAATCATAAAAATAATATGAAAAATACCATTTTAGCAACCAGTTTACTAATGATGTTCATTACCAGCGGAGCCCTTGCTCAGGAGGCCGGTCTTAAAGGAGGACTCAACTTTTCAAATCTCTACGTCAACGACGTGGACGATGAAAATATGAAAATCGGGTTCAATGCAGGTGTCTACTACAAAGCACAGTTAACAGATGTGTTGGCCATACAGCCAGAAATACTTTACTCATTGAAAGGGGCTGAAGTAATTTACGACAATACATTTCTTGGCATAGGCAACGGTAAATACCGTTTCAATCTGAGTTATGTAGATGTACCTGTAGCATTAAAAATAAGCCCTGTCGGTAATTTTTATATCGAAGCGGGCCCGTATGTGTCGTTGCTTACGTCAGCAAAAGTTAAACGAATCGACTCAAACGGAGATAAGGAAGTGGTGGACGAACTTGATCGGGACAATTTCAATACAGTCGACTACGGCATATTTGGAGGAGTCGGCTTCAACTTTACCGGTGGGTCTTTGGGAGTTAGGTATAACTATGGCCTGCAGGAGATTGGTGAGAGCGGCTCCAATGTGGCCGAAGCAACTCCAAACTCAAAGAATTCCGTGCTTCAAATATTTATGACATTGCCGTTTTGACGGACAACAACCCAAAAATCAGGGCCTGGTTCGACCGATGTCGATCAGGCTCTTTTTAATTCCAGAATAGTAATCTCAGGAAGAATGCCAATTCTACCGGGATACCCCAAATACCCAAAGCCCCGATTGACATAAAGGTACTGGTTTTCCTCCTGATACAAGCCTGCCCACTGCTTGTAAACATACTGAGAAGGGCTCCACTTGAATCCGCCAATTTCTACACCAAACTGAAAGCCGTGTGTATGGCCTGAAAGCATCAGCTCTACATCGCCATAGTTGGGCCTTACCTGTGCGTCCCAGTGGCTGGGGTCATGCGAGAGCAGAATTTTAAACGGGTATTCCTCTGTCCCCTGATGAGCTAAATCCATTTTGCCATACTTGGCAAACCTGCCGGCTCCCCAGTTTTCGATACCAAGTATGCCTATTTGCTCGCCGTCCACCTTCACAGGAAGATTCTCATTCATCATCAGGCGCCAGCCTAACTCTTTGTGGGCCGCTTTAAGGTCTTCTAAGTTTGCTTGCTTAGCAGCCTCTGATGCCCAGTTTTTGTAGTCTCCGTAGTCATGATTGCCGAGAGTGGAGTAAACTCCCAGAGGCGCCTTTACTTTATCAAAAATGGAAATGTATTCTTTCACCTCCTCAGCCTCATTATTCACTAAATCGCCGGTGAAAAAGATAATATCTGGTTTTTCGCCCAGCAGCATTTCCACACCGCCTTTTACTGCTGTCTTGTTGAAAAAGCTGCCAGAGTGGATGTCGGAAAGCTGCCCTATCTGTATCCCGTCGAATTCTTTGGGCAGGTTAGGAAAGAAGATGGTTTTACGTCGAATCCGATAGTCGTGAGCGCCGCTCAAAATACCATAACTCATCGTCAATGCCGGAACAGCTCCTGCAATAAGTGCTACCTTCGAAATGAACTCAGACCTGGGAATGGCCCTTCCATTAGGATTGATAGGCTCCGGACTTGAAAATATGAAGTTGCCAAGCCATTGAAACCCTCTGATAATATCTCCTACCAACAAGAAAATAAGAGCGAATAGTTTTGACATCACGTTAATGAAGATGCCGAGCACAATGAAGGTGCGAAGACCTTTCACTGCTGATAAGTCGGCGAAGTTCACTACAAGTATGCCAAATACAGACAAGGTGGTGACGCCCCAGAAAATCCAATAAACAATTTTCCGTGTAGTGAGGGACACGTCGGCAGTTGCCAGCCTGACGGCTTGGAAAATATACCAATCGATAGCCAGTAAAAGAAGGAGTAAAAAGAATGCAAACACGATCCTGTTCATTTAGGGATGGAATTAATATGGCCAGCTCGGAACCTCTTTCATAAGAAAGAAAAAGAGCCCCTTTAAGTTCACCTTTAAATAGACGTTAAAGTCCGGTGAATACTTTAAAGGGGCTCAATTATTTTAGCTTAATCCGAATCTCCTGTTCACTCTGGCAAAGAACCAGTACATCACAGGCACAATCACCAACGTAAGGAAGGTGGCGAACGTAAGACCGAATACGATGGTCCACGACATGGGTCCCCAGAAGATTACATTGTCTCCGCCCATGAAAAAGTCTGGGTTGTACTCTCTGAAGAAACCTATAAAGTCAATGTTCAATCCGATAGCCAAAGGCACCAGGCCAAGCACGGTGGTGATGGCAGTCAGTAGCACCGGACGAAGCCTCGTTTTTCCTGCGACCACAATGGCCTCATCCACTTGCTCGATAGTGAGCCTTTCCACACCCAGCTCTTTCCTCATTCTGCTTCTGGTGAGCTCAATGAAGTCGATAAGTACGATGGCGTTGTTCACCACGATACCGGCGAGAGAAATGATGCCAACCATTGTCATGATGACCACGAAGTCCATTTGGAAAATTACCAAACCAAGGAACACCCCAATTGTACTGAAAAGCACTGAAGTCATGATGATCAAGGGAGCAGTCATTTTATTGAACTGCGCCACAATGATCAGGAAGATCAGGAATACCGCCAGCAGCAAGGCACTGCTCAGGAAGGCCATTTCCTCTGCCTGCTTCTCCTGCTCGCCACCGAACTTGAAGGAGTAGCCTTGAGGCATATCAAAGTTCACGAGCAGCTCTTTGATTTGATCGTTGATTTCTGTTGGATTGGCTCCTCCCAGCACGTTGGAGCTGATGGTTACGACTCTTTGCAAATCCTTCCTGCGTACCGAACCGTACGTTGTGCTCAATTCGGCTTTGGCGACGGCAGAAATAGGCACGGAAACAATTCGTCCGTTGGTTTGATCACGGAAAACCACGCTCTTGTTCATCAACGCATCGATATCGTACCGATACTTTTCGTCAAGTCTCAACTGCACTTCATAGTCATCTTCTCCCTGCTTGAATTTGGATATCTCCTTACCAAACAACGATGTACGCACTTCGTTGGCTATCGAATAAGTTGACAGGCCAAATCTGCGGGCCTTTTCTCTGTCGATATCTACAATAAGTTCTGGCTTGCCTGTTTCAAGGTCGGTTTTAAGCCTTTCGATACCTTCTATGCCTGATTCATTAATGAAGGTTTTCATGTCTTCAGTAATTTCTATCAGTCGGTTAAAGTCTTGTCCGGTAACTTCAATGGCAATTGGCTTACCTACTGGTGGGCCAGCTGCGTCCTTATCAACCGTCAGCGCCACACCAGGATAGCCCTGAACTGCCTCACGTATCTCGTTCATGATGTCACTGGTCATTACCCATTCATCCGAACCTTCTCTCTTGCGGTACTTAAACTCCACAAAATTGACAGTGATCCTGGCTTTGTTTGGCGTTTCAGCCTGGCCCACCGCTGAAGGGTCGTTGGGGTCAGCTGTGTCTTGACCTACCTTGGTCACCACCGACTCTACCATGAACTGATAAGGCTCTATCACCTTCATCACCTTCTTCTCCACCTCCTCTGTAAATGAGTTGGTCACATTGATATCGGTTCCTGAGGGCTGCTCAATGAACACATTGACGTACTTTGGTTCATTCACCGGGAAGAAGATGACATTGGGAGTAAACACCCCCATCATGGCTAGTGAAAAGAACAAAAGAAATACAGTACCAAAGAAAAAGAGCGTTGGGTTCCAGCCTCGCAAAGCAAACTGTAGCGTTCGGGAGTACAGCCCTTCTATGAAAGGCAGAAAAGTATCCTGAAACTTTCTGGACAGTGGAACCAGCACATAGACATTTAAGAGAATAAGCATCCCCAGAAGCAAAGCCAGGTTACCCAGCACATTCGCTTTTGCCAGTAGCAGCAAAGCGCCAATGCCTATGCTCACACCTGCAAATATCCATATCCTTTTATAGTTGAATGCTTGTCTGTTGTCTACCTTCATAAAGGCAGCAATCATTACCGGGTTGATCACCAAAGCCACAAAAAGTGAAGAGCTAAGCGTAACAATCAGGGTGATGGGTAAGTAACGCATAAACTGCCCCATCAGGCCTGGCCAGAAGGCCAAAGGAAGAAAGGCTGCAAGTGTGGTAGCCGTGGAGGAAATAATAGGCCAGGCCACCTCTCCCACTCCCCGACGGGTAGCTTCAAGCGGCTTCATGCCCAGTTCCATCAAACGGTAAACGTTCTCCACCACCACGATACCATTGTCCACCAGCATACCCAATGCCATGATCAGCGAGAACAGTACCATCATGTTGATAGTGATACTAAAGGCCGACAGCACGATAAAGGAAATGAACATCGACAACGGAATGGCCACACCTACAAACAAGGCGTTTCTCGTTCCTAAAAAGAAGAGAAGTACCAAAACCACCAGAATCACCCCTGAGATGATATTGTTCTCCAGGTTGCTCACCATTTCACGGGTCATTTCCGACTGGTCATTAGTGATAGCGATTTCAAGATCAGCAGGCAGCGTATCCATCGTTTTGTCGAGGATCGCATTTATCTTCTCTGTGGTAATCAGCAGGTTTTCACCGCTTCTTTTGATCACATCCACAGAAACCACAGGCTTGCCATTCATTCTGGCGAAGCTTTGCTTTTCCTTGAAACCGAACTCAATGGTTGCTATGTCTTTGAGGTAGACAATATTGGCGTTTTCATTTTTGACAATGATGTCTTCCATTTCACTGGCCTCCTCAAACTCACCCACCACTCTAATGGTTCTTCTGATGCCGTCCTCAAGAATATTTCCACCAGACAAAGAAACGTTCTCAGCGGAAATCGCATTCTCAATGTCGGAGAAGTTGACCTTCACAGCCTCCATCTTGTAGGGGTCGACATTGATTCTGACCTCTTTCTCGTCAATACCCCTGATTTCTACTTTGCTTACCTCACTTACTTTTTCAATCTCGTCCTCAAGAATTTCCGCATAGTCTTCCAGCTCCTCCAGGGTATAATTCCCCGAGAGGTTGATGTTCATGATGGGAAACTCCGACAGGTTGAGTTCGAAGATGTTTGGATCAGTTTGCAAGTCGCTTGGCAGCTCGGGCTTGGCCCTGTCCACGGCATCCTTCACCTTCGTCAGAGCGTCTTCAATGGCCGTTTCGGCGTTGAACTCAACAATGATGGTGGAGTAGTCCTGCACGGAAGTCGACTTGATATTATCAACTTCAGAGATGGTATTGATCTCTTTCTCGATCGGCCTTGTTATCAGGTTCTCTATGTCAAGCGGGGCATTGCCCGGATGTGCAGTACCTATGTAAACTATCGGCTGCTCAATTTCCGGATAGCTGTCTTTTGGAAGCGAGATATAAGAACTCACACCCATCACTATCAGCAAAAAAGTCAGGAAAAAAACCGTGGTTCGGTTCTTAAGAGAAGCTGAGGTGAGCTTAAACTCTTTGTCCACCACTTCTTCGTTCTCTTCAGAAAACCTGTTTTCCTCCGGAAGATTATCGTTAGTATTTGTATCGTTAGCCATATGGATTCGGTTTTTGAGATAAATTACTTGCTGGCAGCTGCCAACGTCACACTAACTCCCTCGGCTACATCCCTGTATCCTTTTTCAATTAACTTCTCAGTTCCCTGAAGTCCCTTTATCACCTCAGTTTCACTTTTGAAGGTAAGCCCTGTTTCAATATGGATTTTGGTAGCCACAAGGCTGCCGTCCTGATCAGCAACTGTGTAAACAAAGGTTCCTTTGTCGTCTCTCAGGATGATCTTGGTGGGTATAACCAATGCTTTGCTGCTCTTGTAGTCAATCAGTTGAAGCACTGTCACCTGATTGGGCCTTACGGTGAAGTCCAGCTTTGGCAAGCTCACTTCTACTGTGAAAGTTCTGTTCTCGCTGTTGATCACCTGACCAACCGAAAGTACCCTGGCAGTTACCGTTTTGTCCTGAACGGGAAAGTACACCTCCACTGGATCTCCTGCGGTAAACTTCCCAATGAAAACTTCTGAGATATCAGTCTTGATATACATATCGTCTTCGCTAAGCACACGCACCAAAGGCATGCCCGGAGAAGCGATGGAACCGAGTGTGGCCGGAATTTCATCCACTCTTCCGCTAAACGGCGCCCTTATGACTGACTGAGCGAGCTGAGAGTTCAGCGTGGCCAACCTGTCTTCAAGCGACTCCTTACGATTTTTTGCTTCCAGGTACTGCACCTCCGTACCTATCTTTTGCTCCCAAAGCTTCGACTGTCTCTCAAAAAGAGTTTTGGCTAGTTCGAGGCTGGTCTGCACCTCACTGATATTGTTGCGAACAATGTCGGCGTCAAGGGTAAGCAGTACCTGGCCTTTGTTCACCTTTTGGCCTTCGGTTACATGAATTGCCTGTACTTTACCCATTGTTTCAGCACTCATCATCACATTTTTGTGAGAGGCTACCCATCCCCTTACCTCAGTCATATGAAAAAAGTCTTTGGTAGGAACCGGCATAGTAGCCACAAGAATGGCGTTGGTATTCTCCTTACCAAACTCGGGATCCATTTGCGCTATTTCCTTTTCGAGCGTAGTAATCTTAGCTTTCAGCTCCCGAAGCTCGTTGTTGTATTCACTGAGTTCGGATTTTTTTTCTTCAATATCTGAAGGGGCCTCTCCGCATGAAACGCCTGCGAAAAGAACGGCAACTAGTGCCAGCAACTGTAAACTTTTCATGGATGATGTATATGTTTTCATAGTTCGGTTCTCCTTATTCCTTAATTAATAGTCCTTTTGCCTTGTCGAGATCGACCTTGGCCACAATGGCATCGTAAAGTGCACTATAGTAGTTAGTCTGCGCATTTCTAAGGCTGTTTTCTGCGTCGATTACCTCCAGGTTAGAGCCGACTCCCTGCTCGTATTTTATTTTGGTTACCCTGGCAATGCTTTCCGCCAGCTCCATGTTCTCCTCCTGCGAGGCAAGCGACTTTTGCGCATTGTCAAAATTCAGATAAGACTGCTGAATTTCCAGGTCGATCAGGTTTTCCAATGACTTAAAGCCGTTATCCAGCTTTTGTAGTGTGAGCTTCTCCTGCTGAATCTTGTAGGTGCGCTGCAAACCACCAAAAATGGGCACGTTAAGACTCACCCCAAACTGAGAGTAGTCATACCATTTATCGGGACCGACGAGATCTGAATCGTCGATATTTGTGTTGGTTTTGAAAATTCCTCCCACCCCATTTGATTGAGTTGAATAGCCAAGCGTAGCAAAGGCGTTCATAGACGGCAACGCCTCAGCGTAAAGGTTCTTAATATTAAGTTCCTGCAACCGCCTGTTTACTTCCAACACTTTATAGTCTGGCCTGTTTTTGTAGTCCCAGTCGCTCCCGTTAAGTTTTTCGGTAGGATCGAGCTGAACGTCCTGAATGGTGCCAGCCACGTCAATCGGCTGCTCCATCGGATAATTCATCTGAAACTTCAATATGGCCAGCCCCAGTGCATTCATATTGCTGAACTTGTCCCGCTCGGTCACCAGGTTATTGAAGCTTACCTGAATACGATCAACGTCAATTTTTTCAGCGAACCCACTAATATTCAGCGCTCTCGTGTTCCTAAGAAGGCTATCGACCCTGGCAATATTGGCATCAAAAAGCTGCATCCGTTCACGATTGATCAGAACAGCATAGTAAGCCTTTGTTACCTGCTCAACTATCTGCTCTCTGGTTTGCTCGGAAGTTTTTTGAGACAGCTCTTTGTACGTATTTGATGCCTGCAAACCCACTATGTAAGAGCCATTGAAGATCATTTGATTAATTGTGAGACTTGCATTCCCGCTACTTTTTAACTGAAAGAAGTTGGGCGCAGCCAATACGTCGCCATTTTGAGCACCAGGTATTCCTACAGGGAAAAAGCTGAACGCATTTGGATCGTCATTGTAGGTTCCATAAAACCGCTGCAGTTTCTGATTATGGTTAACGGACATGTTACCAGAAATCTGCGGCAACCCTATACCCACCGTCTCCTTTACTTTGGCCACTGCTATTTGCTCGTCAAGCGTAGCATTCTGCGCACTGATAGAATTGGCAAGTGCGTAGTCGATACATTGCTCAAGTGAAAGTGGTCCGTCGGAAGCTACCGTGCCGCCGTTGTCCTGAGCGCTGAGTTGGCCAGCCACCAGAAGCATTGCCACCAAAAAAATCTTCCAACTACTTTTGAGATTCATATGATTGCTTGTTAAAAATTGTGTCATAAAGTTTCCTTCCCTGATCCGTTAAAATCCCTTGTATAAAGTGATAGAATATTTGTTCGCAGACTTCCTTAAATTCATATTTACCTCTTGGATAAGTGTGGGCATCGAAGGCCATTTCTACCTGCTTCATGCGCAGCACAGCCAGTATATTTTCATCGATGTCCTCTCTGAAACTGCCTTCGGCTTTTCCCCGCTTCAAACAATCCACGATATTCTGAGTGAAGACTCGTTCCTTGTACTCCTCAAAAAGTGTCCAGGCTTTGGGGTGATACTTCTGGATGTCGTGCAGCACCGAAGGATGAATGGTCTCTACATTCGTTCTCATGAACTGCGAAATCTTAAATAGCTCATCGATGGAGTTGGACGACTCCTGGTGCATTTTCACAAATTCACGGTACTCTTTTTCACAATGGTGGCCAACCGCCAACGTCACTACCTCGTCTTTATCCTTAAAGAATTGATAGATCGTTTTTTTAGAGATACCCATGTGACGGGACAGATCGTCCATCGTCACACTTCTAACGCCCAAACGGCAAATAAGCTGGTCAGCTTGCTCTATTATATTGTCTCTTACTTCCAAAATATTCTTCTAAACTTTGGAAACTTTCACATTACTCAAAGTTTCCGTTGTCAAAGTAACGGCTAGTTTTTGAAAAGGTTTAGAAAAAAGTGAAAATTAACTTACCGATAATAATAGTCCCTAAAAGTCTTTATTTGAGGCTGTTGGGCCATTTCTTTGCCACTATTGCAAAACCACGGAGGATTGGCGGCGGCATAAATGCTACTGACTAAACTTTCAAACGTTTGCAGGTAAAAAAGTATTAAATTTGGTTTCGTCATCATGAAGCAGGCTCCGGCAAAATATCTTAACTATAAAAAATATGGGACAGGCACGAAATTCCTTTTGGCATTTCATGGCTTTGGACAAACTGAGCTGGCCTTCCAATTGTTCGAAACCTCACTGGGAATAGACTATACGATCATTTCCATTGATCTCTTCTTCCATGGAAAAAGCCGATGGCCGGTCGATGAGCTCCCAGTGCCGACCGAGTCGTGGCACGATTTGCTTCTGGATATCCTGAAAGCGGAACAAATAGATAAATTCAGCGTGATGGGATACAGCCTCGGTGGTAAACTGGCGTTAACTACGGCCATGTTGTTTCCTCAGCGGGTGCAAAGAATCATTTTAGCTGCACCAGACGGCATCTACCTTAACCCCTGGTACAAAGTTGCGACTGGCACCTGGGTAATGAGGGCCATCTTTCATTATCTAAACGACCACCCTGCTCTTCTTATCCGCCTGATCTCCTTTTTTAGCCGCACCAGGTTGGTGTCTGGGCGGTTGGCAAAGTTTGCTATCTCGCAGGTGGCTGATCACAACAACGGTAACAGCATTTACCACGCCTGGGTGGGCTTCAGGCATTTTACTCAAAACATAGACAAGGTGCTTCAAACTGTCAACCAAAATAACATACAAGTAACGATGGTGGCTGGAAAATATGATACGGTTATCCCCTATGGCAAACTTCATGCTTTTGAAAAAAAGTGCGGCTCATCAGACTTTGTATTGATCAAAACCGGCCACAATTCCCTCCTAAAGAAATTTCACGAATCGCTCTTAGAAAACGTCCGTCCACACTCTGGATAAGGCAACGGATCCCGGAGACGATCATTCCCAACGGCTAAATTCAATTTCTCTGTACCAGGCCTTCTAAAATTACCTTTTTTAGAAGTCGACTATTTCTTTTTGTTTTAACTTTGGGCTTCAAAAATCCCATACCCAAGCGACCTCATGATTCTCTTTTTCCAGAAAGACGCTAGTACATTTTATATCCTTCAAGTTGCGACCTCTGCCAACGGCCTGACCAGAGAAAAGCTTACCTGGCTTTTCAGTGGCGGGAAGTTTGTGGACGGTCCGTCAGTTGAGGGGCCATTCATTGGGCCACGGAAAGAGATGATTACGCCATGGAGCACCAATGCCGTGGAGATCACCCAGAACATGGGCATCAGTGGGGTGGTGAGGATTGAGGAGTTTGTTAGAAAAGAAGCCTATCCGGGTGAATTTGACCCGATGCTGAAAGCAGTGTACCAGATAATTGATCAGGATGTTTTCACCGTCTCCCATGTGCCCGATGCTATTGTAGAGATCGACAATATTAAGGCTTACAGCGAGAAAGAGGGGCTTGCACTCAGCCAGGAAGAAATCGACTACCTGGAATCAGTGAGCAAGTCGCTGGGGCGCAAACTTACCGACAGCGAAGTGTTTGGCTTCTCTCAGGTGAATTCGGAGCACTGCCGCCACAAGATATTCAATGGCACTTTTATCATCGATGGCAAGGAGAAACCAGATACACTTTTTCAGCTAATCAAAAAGACATCGAAAGCCAATCCCGGCTTTCTTGTTTCCGCCTACAAAGACAACGTGGCCTTTATTGAAGGGCCCAGTATCGAGCAGTTTGCCCCTACCCGGCAGGATCAGCCTGACTACTTTGAGGCCAAAACCAGAAAGAGCGTGCTTTCTCTCAAAGCAGAAACTCACAACTTCCCCACCACCGTGGAGCCATTTAACGGTGCTGCTACCGGCAGTGGAGGAGAAATCAGAGACAGGATGGCGGGCGGCCAGGGAAGCTTCCCACTGGCAGGAACGGCTGTGTACATGACCTCCTACTCCAGGCTGTCGAGCAACCGGCCCTGGGAAAACCACAGCCCTGAGAGACCGTGGCTTTATCAAACACCTTCTCAAATACTCATCAAAGCTTCCAACGGTGCCAGCGACTATGGTAATAAATTCGGGCAGCCACTTATCACCGGAAGCCTCCTGACCTTCGAGCACGAAGAGAATGGCAAGGCTCATGGCTTCGACAAAGTGATTATGCAAGCGGGTGGTGTTGGATTTGGCATCAGGGATCATAGTCAAAAGAAGAGTGTAGAAAAAGGAGATAAGATTGTGGTGCTGGGCGGCGACAATTATCGCATTGGCATGGGTGGCGGAGCCGTGTCGTCTGTGGCCACCGGCGAATTTGGTAACTCCATCGAGCTAAATGCTGTGCAGCGCTCCAACCCCGAAATGCAGAAGCGGGTAGCCAACACCATCAGAGCCCTTGCCGAGCTCGACGAAAACCCGATTTCATCGGTGCACGACCACGGAGCGGGCGGGCATCTCAACTGTTTGTCAGAGCTGGTAGAAGAAACCGGAGGAAAGTTTGAGATCAGCAAGTTTCCTGTTGGTGACCCAACCCTTTCTGATAAAGAAATCATCAGCAACGAGTCGCAGGAGCGCATGGGGCTTGCACTTCATGAAAAGCATCTCGACTACCTGCGCAAGGTGGCTGACAGAGAGCGTTCGCCCATGTACGTTGTGGGTGAAGCAAGCGGCGACCACAAATTGACCTTCACGAACAAAGAAGGTAAGAAGCCTGTGGATTTTGAGCTGACTCATCTTTTCGGCTCATCTCCTAAGACCATTCTGGAAGACAAGGAAGAGAAATCCAGCTTCCAGCCAATTCAAACTTCCGCAACTAAGGTGGAAGAATACCTGCTGAAGGTATTGAAAATGGAAGCAGTGGCTTCCAAAGACTGGCTTACCAACAAAGTAGACCGCTGCGTTACCGGCAAGGTGGCCAAGCAGCAGACCTGTGGAGAGCTGCAAATTCCTCTCAACAACCTCGGCATCATGGCACTCGACTTTGGCAGCAACAAGGGAGTTGGTACCTCCATCGGCCATGCCCCGGTGCCAGCGCTCATCGACGAAAAGGCTGGCTCCAGGCTGGCCATTGCTGAAAGCTTGACCAACCTGGTTTGGGCTCCACTGGAAGGGGGCATCAAGGGCGTTTCGCTCAGCGCCAACTGGATGTGGCCTGCAAAAAATAAGGGAGAAAACGCCAGGCTGTACAATGCCGTGCAGGCAGTTAGTGATTACGCCTGTGCACTGGGCGTAAACATCCCGACAGGTAAAGACTCCCTGTCGATGACGCAGAAGTACCCAGGCAAAACGGTTTACTCTCCCGGCACTGTCATTATTTCCGCTGTAGGGCAGGTAACTGATATCAGGAAGACAATTGAACCGGTAGCCAAAGTCGTTGACGGCAGCAAATTGCTCTACCTCAACCTTGGCAGCAAAGGTTTCGAACTGGGCGGCAGCACACTCGGGCAGGTATTGAACAAGCTGGGTGACTCCACTCCAGACGCCGCTGAGGCCGACTATTTTGTTAAAGTATTTAGCCTGATGCAGTTGCTCATCAGCGAAGGGCTTATCATTGCCGGTCACGATGTTTCGTCTGGTGGCCTTGTCACCACGCTTTTAGAAATGTGCTTCCCTTCTGCATCAGTGGGGATGAAGGTGAATTTGGATGGCTTGAATGAGCCTGATGCTATTAAAGTACTGTTCAGTGAAAACCCTGGCCTGGTGGTTCAAACAACTGATGCAGCAAGGCTTGACACCATTTTCACCGAAACAGGCATCACCTGCAGCGTTATTGGAGAAGTAACCTCAAAGCCCAGCGTAGAAATTAAACTGGGAAGTGATAGCTGGACGTTTGACGTAGCCCAAATGCGCAAAGAGTGGGCAGAAACCTCCTGGCTTTTGGATAAAAAACAAACCAAAGAGGGCTTTGCTGACACACGCTATAATAACCTTGGCAAGCAGCCACTAAAAATCAAGCTCCCTGCACAATTCAGTGGCAAACTTGCTGATTATGGCCTTTCATTTACCAGACCAAAGACAACCGGCATAAAAGCGGCCATCATCAGAGAGCAAGGCAACAACAGTGACCGTGAAATGGCCTACTGCATGTGGCTGGCTGGCTTCGATGTGAAGGACGTACATATGACTGACCTTATCAGCGGCAGGGAAGATTTGTCAGAAGTCAACTTGATTGTGTTTGTGGGCGGCTTCTCCAACTCGGATGTGCTGGGCTCGGCAAAAGGCTGGGCGGGTTCCTTCCTTTACAACGACAAGGCTAAAAAAGCGCTGGATAATTTCTACGCAAGAGAAGACACCCTCAGCCTGGGCGTGTGTAACGGTTGTCAGCTGGCCATGGAGCTAGGGCTGATCTACCCTGAAAAGAACGACCACCCAAAGATGCATCACAACACTTCAGGCAAGTTTGAGTGCACCTTTACAGATGTTGAAATTCTAGAGAACAACTCCGTGATGTTTGGCTCACTTGCTGGCAGCAGACTAGGGATCTGGTCAGCGCACGGTGAAGGTCAGTTTGTATTTGCAGAACCGGAGAAGATCAATATTGCTGCTAAGTTTGCTTACTCTTCTTACCCGGCCAACCCCAACGGGTCGCAGTTCGACACTGCCTGCGTGGTAAGCCACAACGGGCGCCATGCGGCCATCATGCCTCACCTGGAAAGGTCGATGTTTCCTTGGAACTGGGGCTACTATCCCGACGGACGAAAATCAGATGAGGTAACGCCATGGATGGAGGCCTTTGTAAATGCGAGGAAGTGGGTGGAAGAGATGATTGTAAAGGACTAGGTAATTTTTCCCGATCTTTACTAGATGCATATCTTACAACTGATAAAACGAAATCAGGAGGGGTTTATCAAACTTTGTGTCAAATACAAGGTGGATAAACTATATGCATTTGGTTCTTCGGTAACAGATCAGTTTGATAAAGCCAAAAGCGATATTGATCTCGTTATAAAAATGAATATCACAGATCCGATGGAGTACGGGGAAGCTTTGATGTCATTTTGGGATGAAATTGAAAGCTTTTTCGGTAAAAAAGTGGACCTATTGACAGATGAATCAATAAAAAATCCCTACCTCAGAAAAAGTATCGAAGCCACCAAGAAGTTGATTTATGACGGACAAAGAGCGGAAGTATCTGTCTGATATCCTAAGTTCAATTCGGCTGGTATATTCCTTCACAGAAAAAATAAATTCCTTTGACGAATACAGCACGAGCTATATGGTTAAAAGTGCTGTAGAAGGTCAGCTCGGCATAATTGGAGAGGCTGTTAATCTTTTCATCAAAAACTCGGATGATTCTCCTCCACTGAATAACGCAAAACAAATAATAAGCCTTCGTAATAGACTGGTTCATTCATACGACAACATTGACGATAGAATCATTTGGAATATTATTCGCAGACACCTGTCTCCACTGGAAGATGAAGTCGTCCAGCTCCTGAGTGAAGCATAAATCTTGCTATACCGTCAAATCAGCTCCACTCCAAAAAACTTCTGCAACACAGTAAGCAGGAACATAGCTCCCAGCACTACGGGGCAAACGTAGACTATCATCAAGTTGAAGAACTTTTCAATGAACGATCCCCTGTAGGAAGGGTTTCCATGGCTTATTTCTTCGCTAAGTCCGGCAGTTTTCCATTTGGAGGATATGAAAACACTCAAAAGGAACCCACCAAGTGGTAGGCTAATGACAAAAAAGAGATCCTGCACCACGTCCATAAAGGATTTAACCCCACCCTCATAGCTAACGAATTCGGTAAAAGCTCCTACAGCGCCAAACCCGAGCATACTTGGGAGGCCAATAAGAAATATCAATAGCGCCATCACAGAAACCGCCTTTTTCCTTGACCATTTCTTCTCGTCCACCAGAAAGGCAACCGGTACTTCCAAAAGAGATATGGTAGAAGTCAGCGCTGCAAAGCAAAGCAGCAGAAAAAACCCGCCACCAACAATTTTGCCGATAAGTGGCCCCATTGTCTGAAAAACTCCAAGCAGTGCTACAAACACAAGCCCGGGGCCTTCAGCAGGCGACTGTCCTTGTGAGAACACCAAGGGAAATATCATCAGGCCAGCCAGAAAAGCGACTGCTGTATCGGCAATGGTCACAAGAATTGCAGAATTGACAATATTGTCATTCCTGCTGATGTAGGATCCGTACGTGATCAGCGCTCCCATTCCCAGGCTGAGAGAGAAGAAAGCCTGCCCCAAAGCGGTGTAAATCGTTCGGCCATTGATCAGGCTAAAGTCAGGTAGCAGATAGAAACTAACCCCGTCCATGGCGTTAGGCAGTGTCAATCCGTAAATGATAATGAAAATCAGAATAAGGAAGAGTGTAGGCATCAGCACTTTGGAAGTGCCCTCTATCCCCTTCTGCACCCCTCTGTAAACGATATAAGCTGTGATCACCATAAAGGCGATGCTGAAGAACAAATTGTCTCTGAAGTCGGCCACGTAGGCCGAAAAGAAACCACTGTAGTCTTGCTCATTCAACAGATTCCCGAAGCTTAGTTCGAGGAAGTAGCCAAATGCCCAGCCTGCCACTACGTTGTAAAATGACAGAATCATCACGCCACATATGATCCCAAACAGGCCCACGTAGGCCCATGACTTACCTCCCAGCTTTTTGTACGCCCCGTAAGGGTTCGATTGTGCCTTTCTTCCGACAGCGATCTCCCCCACCATTATCGGCAGGCCGATGAGAAAAATCCATCCAATATATACGAGCAAAAAAGCTGCGCCGCCATTTTGCCCGGTGACATAGGGGAACTGCCATATATTACCCAAGCCAACAGCTGAACCAGCTGCGGCTGCAATGAATCCAAGTTTATTAGAAAATCCTCCCCTGGCCGCCATCTATTGTTTTTTGTGTTCCAATAAAAAAATCAGGCCGGAAGATAGGCCCATATTAAGTTTTAATCAAAACAAACTTGCTAAACGGGCATTTTAATGACCCTCTCATGCTGTGTTCGCAATGCACCCTGTTGAATTATTCCCGTCATACCTTTACACTACTTTAAGCCACTCATTTGAGTAACTTTATGTCCAAATATAGCCTAAAACCATGTCGACATTCATCAGCGATACATCAGGTAAGGAGTTTCCCATCAGCGACAGAGTAGCTGGAAATTCCATCCGAAAAAAAATCCTGGACTTAATCAGGTCTGATCATCCAAAATTCTCCGATGACTCTTTTCTGGCATTACAGGAGCTCAATTTTTACCGGGAGAAATACATATCCAATTGCCTGCTAACCGAGCTCGACGAGCTTTCTGATCTTGAAAGCAATGTTTTGGAGACATTGAAAGACCAAACCACCATTACTGATAAAGTGGAAGATGATGCAGTTCAAAGCACTTTTGGCCAGCGGATAGCAGATCATGTGGCGAGTTTCGGGGGCTCATGGACCTTCATCATATCGTTTGGCATATTTCTATTTATCTGGATCGTTTTTAACTTTTACTGGCTCTCTAACAAAGGGTTTGATCCGTATCCGTTCATCCTGCTTAACCTTATCCTCTCCTGCCTTGCTGCCATGCAGGCACCGGTGATCATGATGAGTCAAAACAGGCAGGAGCAGAAAGACAGAGAAAGGGCCAAAAAAGATTATATGATCAACCTAAAGTCGGAACTGGAAATCAGGATGCTGCACGAAAAAATCGATCACCTGATTCTTCATCAGCAGCAAGAGCTCATTGAAATTCAAAAAGTTCAGATTGACATGATGAATGATATTCTTACCAGAATAGACAAATAAAAAACGAGGCCTCCCGACCTCGTTTCATCTATCTCATGGTTCGTATTCGCTATTCCCAGAAGAAGCCGCCCTCGAAGGAGCTGTAGGCCGTACCACCAGCATCTGGCGGTGTTGACGCAGCATCAAAGGTATCAAGATAGGGCACCCAGTTCGCCCCTGATTTCGACAACAGCTTGAATTTTACAACAAAACTATCGCCACTATTGACAATTGGAACCATACCTCCTATGCTGGCAGGCATACCCAGGGTCGCCGGGTCAACCACGCCTCTCGGCGTCACTCCATCGCCGTCAAAAATTGACATTTCCATTCGTGTTTCATTCGGCTGAAAAGATCCATTGAACAACGGTATCTGGGTCAATCCCTGCCAAACAAGCACCCCGTTGCCCCTGTTCGATTCGGCCTCAACAAAGTCAAGTGTCTCATTTAACACAAGGTCATCATATCCATCTCCATCCATCGATGCCTTGATGCCACCTATGACCGGGCTCCAGTAAATTGCGTTATTATTTGCGAGCGCTATGTCTGAAAACGTCCAAACTAGTTCCCCGAACGGAAATCCACGCTCATCCTCAAACGACTGCTCAAAACTGGCCCCAATCGTTTCGGGGGTGGCGGGTCCGTTGAGTACCTCTACTTCAGCAGGAGTAATGTCGACTACATCGACACCGTCGTCGATATTGATATTGATTACGATTTTACCGTCGTCGAGGTGGGCATCTGCATTAATTCTGTAGTGTGTTCTTGGTAGCGGATTATCAATAGTTGCTGTAAGTGTTCTATCAATCGTCGTTCCATCGAACACCTTGAAATAAGTCATCGAAATTTCGATGAAAATAGGGTTGTTGGCTCTGAAGTAGCCTTCCAGCTCCTCGGAGTCGCCATAGTCAAGCTGCTCCCCAGTGTTGTTATAGGTAACAACCATTCCGTAAGTGTCAAAATCCATTTTGATGTCGTCTGAATAAACCACTGACACCTTGTAATTAGCCAACGTTACAGTAAGGGGGATTTCCTTGATCTCTTCCTTATCAATTGTGAAATTGTCGGATCTTCCAAAATAATAAGGATTATTGAACGCTGCGTCCACCAGGTTATTGGAGTGTGCTTCGATGTAATACTCACCTGTCTCCAACTCAATCTCTTCCGGTGCGCTCGACCAGGGATCGAAAACTATCACCTCAGAGTCGTCAGTAGCGTCGAAAATAGTGACGACGTAATCGCCCAAATCTACTACTTCTGCTACCCTACCCGAAGTAGGGAATTCGTCAATGGCTAGTGCGAGGCTAAGCTTAAGCACCCCCTTGTCAGCCAATGGCTCTGTTGGATCCTCATTCTTGTTACAAGACAGAAGGCATGACACAGACAGAACCATTAAGAATAATTGTGAAATTCTTCTCATGATTAGTATTGTTTTGATGGTAAAAAAATGCTCTTGAGTTGGCTAACCTTACTGTAAGGTACATTATTCTTGTAACTAAATCAATTTCAAGTCATTAGATATCAGAAAATACCAAAAAGTAAGTACTTCGGCGGCTGCATTTGAGAGCGTGAACGATACATGTAGCGATACATATTACCAGTTAATATGGATGCTCACTATCCGATATTGGAGAGAGTGGCAGGTTGAATGACAATGCAGGGCAGGGCTGTCCGTGCGGTCAGCCGGCTCTTGTGCTGGGCGCATTCAGACGAAAAAGAGAAAGTGTTACGGACTTTCGTACAATATTTTTATTACCTGCTATTGTAAACCAAAAGATAGTTTCTACTTTTGTACCTCCAAAATCGGATTGACCGATGGTGTAACGGTAGCACAACAGATTTTGGTTCTGTTTGTCAAGGTTCGAATCCTTGTCGGTCAACTTTCAAAAGTCCCGGTGAAAGCCGGGATTCTTACTTTCTGGAGTGCTCTATTTTGATGGAACCAATTGAATCATCTGTAAAGATTTTTCCTGGAACGGGATCGTTAGACCTGGCGAAGAAAATTGCCGAGGCTTATGGGAAACCTCTTGGAAACTATTCTTCGCAGCGCTTCAGTGATGGCGAACTTTCCTACAGCTTCAACGAGTCCATCAGAGGCTGCGACGTTTTCCTGATTCAATCTACCTGCCCACCTGCCGACAACCTTATGGAGCTTTTGCTCATGATAGATGCGGCAAGAAGGGCCAGTGCCAAGTATGTCACAATAGTGGTGCCCTACTTTGGTTACGCACGCCAGGACAGAAAAGACAGGCCAAGAGTTTCCATTGCAGCAAAACTGGTAGCCAATGTAATGCAGTCAGCAGGTGCTGACCGTCTGATGGCTATGGACTTGCATGCGGGACAGATTCAGGGCTTTTTTGACATCCCCGTTGATCACCTTGATGGAACGGCTATTTTTGTTCCGTACCTTCAATCACTCAATCTTGAAGCACTGACGTTTGCTTCTCCTGATGTTGGAGGCGTAGCAAGAACACGGACGTTCGCAAAGCATTTCTCAGCCGATATGGTTATCTGCGATAAACACCGCAAGCGTGCCAACGAAATTGCCTCCATGCAGGTGATTGGAGATGTGACCGACAGAGACGTAGTGCTTATCGATGACCTTATCGACACCGGCGGCACACTTTGCAGGGCGGCACAGCTTATTAAGGAGAAGGGAGCTAGAACGGTAAGAGCAATATGTACGCATCCAGTACTATCGGGCAATGCTTACGCCAATATCAACAGCTCAGTGCTCGAAGAACTTGTTGTGACTGACACTCTGCCCCTTAAACAGCAATCATCGAAAATAAAGGTGCTTTCGGTGGCTGACCTATTTGCCAAGGCCATCAACAATGTTCATAGCCACGGCTCCATTAGTTCGCTATTTATCAATAATTAATATACATCATTATGAAAACAGTAGAGATTATAGGGTTTAAAAGAGCAAATCTCGGTAAAAAGGAGTCCAAAGACCTTAGGGCGGCGGGCAGTGTTCCATGTGTCATCTACGGAGGAAAAAGCCAGGTACATTTTCATGCGCCTATGATTCTTTTCAGAGACCTTGTTTACACACCAAATGCTGCTTTTGTTCATCTGAATATTGAAGGACAAGAGTTCAAAGCAATCTTGCAAGACATTCAGTTCCATCCGGTAAACGAGATGATTCTGCATGCTGACTTCCTTGAATTGAATGAAAACTCACCAGTAAAACTTGACATCCCTGTTAAGTTCCTGGGTGTAGCTCCCGGAGTTCAAAAGGGTGGTAAGTTGGTTTCTAAGATGCGTAAACTTACTGTGAAGGCACTTCCTTCTGAAATGCCCGAATTCATTGAGGTAGACATCAGCAAACTGGAACTTGGCAAAACAGTGAAGGTGGGAGAGCTTGGAGAGGCTAAATACAACATCTTGAATAGCCCCCTTGTTTCTATCGCATCAGTGGAAGTTCCTAGAGCGCTTAAAGGCAAAGGCGCTGATGGAGAAGAGGAAGAAGAAGCGGTATAAAAAATATTCAAATGCCATCAATGTGAAAATCCTGCCTGTTAAGGCGGGATTTTCTATTTTGGAGGCGGCAGACAAACGATTAACGCAATGAAATACCTAATAGCAGGACTAGGCAACATCGGGCCTGAATACGAGCTCACACGGCACAACATTGGCTTTCTGGTCTTGGATCGACTTGCTCAGGCAGAGTCTGCCAGCTTCACCTTCAACAAGCAAGCCTACACGGCTGAAATCAAACATAAGGGCCGAACCCTGCACCTCATTAAGCCGACTACTTATATGAACCTCAGCGGCAAAGCAGTGGCCTATTGGATGCAGCAATTGAAAGTTCCCAGAGAAAACATCCTTGTTATCACCGATGACATTGCGCTTCCCTTTGGCAAGTTGCGGATGAAGCCCAAGGGCTCAAGCGCTGGTCACAATGGACTTAAAAACATTGAGGCAACACTTGGCGGCCAGGACTACGCAAGGCTTCGTTTTGGCATTGGCGATAACTACTCAAAGGGCCATCAGGTGGAGTACGTTCTAAATAATTTTTCCAGGGAAGAAATGGCCCTCCTACCTGAAAGAATGGACAAATCCATCGATATGATCCTCTCATTTGCAGCAATAGGAATCGAAAGAACTATGAATTTTTTCAATGAATAATTGACTATTCAAAACTTTATATTTCTTTGCATAAAATTATAGTGTTATGAATTAGGTATGATTCATCCTCACACTGAACTCCGACTGGTAAATGAGACCGTAGGCTACGGTGTATTTGCCACAGAATTTATCCCTGAAGGTACAATTACGTACATCAGGGATAGTCTGGAACTTGAAATCACCCCCGAAACATTCGAAAAATGTGTCCCGCTACTTCAAGAGAAGATCGAAAGGTATTCTTACATAGATCAGCGAGGCGTTAGGGTGGTGAGCTGGGACCTTGCCAAGTATGTAAATCACTGTTGCCAATGCAACACGATGAGCACTGGTTATGGTTTTGAAATTGCAATCCGGGATATTTTTCCCGGTGAACAGATCACCGATGAATACGGTATTTTTAACATGACAGAGAGAATCAGCCTGTTGTGTGACAAGCCGGGTTGCCGTGGATCGGTTAGTGCCGATGACTTTGACGCCTACTACCCAAAGTGGGATGAGACGCTGAAACAGTCCTTAGCAAAATTAAAACAAGTGCAGCAACCGCTGATGCCGTTAATGGAGGAAGAAACCGTTGAGCAGTTGGAGAGTTACTTTAACAACCCTGCCAACTACCTGTCGGTCTATTCTTTAAAACTTGAAAAGGAGACAGTTAAGGTTAGATAACCCCTCAACCTCCTGCGGAATTAAATAAGAAAAGCCCCATAATGGGGCTTTTCTTATTTAATAGAATTCAAATCTTCCTGTGAATTAAAGGGATCTAACGGCGTCTGCGTAGTTCCTAAATTCAAGATCTGTAAGTGCTTTTTCTTTCAGTGAAGAATCTTCTGCAATCGCTGATTTCAAGCCGTTTGTTACTTCTGTTGCATTTGAAGTACGGGCACCTACAATCGCAAGGCCGTAGAACGCTTTCGCATAAGAGCTATCTTTATCAGTAGCATCTTTGAAGGCAGTCTTAGCGTTTGAGAATTCTTTCTTAAGTACAAGAGCAAGACCTCTGTTGAAAGATACCTCTGCAGTATTGTCAGCTCCAGCGAAAGACATCAATGCCTTATCGTACTGAGCAGTTTTTACCTCAAGAGTTCCTTTCAAAGTGTTAAGCTTTCTCAAAGCATCACCTGTTGCACCAGAAACGGTTCCTGCTACGTCATATGCTTTAGTGTTGTCACCCTGTAGCATATAAACTGTTGCCATGTTTACCAGTACTTCGGCAGTGTTCGCTTTTTGTTTGTTGGCAATTTCCAATTGAGTAAGCGCCAAGTCAACATTCTTCTTCACATCAGCACCGCTAGCTGCAGCAGCCATTTGAAGATAAACAGCTCCAAGGTTGTTGTGTGCTACCCAAGTATCCTGCTTCTTAATAGCCGCTTTGTAAATAGCTTCTTTCTCAGTAAGAGATGGAGTAAGTGTTGCACCAAAAAGCAACTCAGCATTTGAAAGAGAATCGGCAGAAATTGAGCCTTCACCAATTTGCTTAGCTAAAACGGCAATTTCAGGATTAGGGCGCTTAACTTTAACAGTCAAGACTTCAGTTTTTGCGGTACGCAATACTGGATAGATTTTGTCAAACACTTTCTTGTAACCTGAAAGCTTCTGCAACGCCTTTTCTTTTTCTTCGAAAGAACCTGTTCCGTTTACTACAGCAAGCATGGCAGTTTTTTCATCAGAGCTTACACCATCAAAGCCATTTAGCATGGTTTTGAATTGTGTCCAGTCCTGAACTACTGGCTTCAATACAAATTTGATCTGATCAGCCATTCCTTTGTAATCGTATTTGGCCATCATGTCTCTGTACCACTTTTCAATCGCCTCGGCACGATCCTGAGATAGGTCAGAGTTGATTGTTTCAGTACCTTCTGGTGAGTGAGTACCTGTGATAGTTACAGTACGAGTTACGTTCTTATCGGCAACGAAAGCAGTGAAACCTTTACCACGGTCACTGTTTTTCTCTGAAGTTCTAAGAACTGAACGACCTTGTTCGAAAAAGAATTCAACGTTTGTTGGTTCTAATTCTTCTTTGTCGTTGTATCCGTGGTCAGCATAAGAAGCAGCTACAATGTCTTCTACCATCAAAGATGTGGTGATGACACCTTCAGCTACTTTCATTTTTTCAGTAGTCTTGTTTTTTGCTCCTTTGGCAGCAACACCCTGAATCATTACATCACCCTTCGCCATTGCTGGGTCGTAGGCAAATGAGAATGTTTGGCTTTTTCTGGATGTTGTAGAACTGCTATTAGGAAAATCACCTGCTTTGAATTCAACTGTGCCTAACTCGGCTTCGTTGGTTCCATACTGATAGAAGGTTTTTAGGCTGTAAGAAGTACCGCCTGGGAGCATTTTTGGAGGAAGGATAGCGGACATCTCAAATTCCACTTTGTCAGCATGAAGCTCTAAAGGATTCGGGGTCACTTCCAACTGCTGGTCATTGGCAAGTTTTATCATCTTGTTTAGCGCACAACCTGACATCAGGAGTGATCCAAACAATATGCCGAAAGCAAGTCTCGTTTTTTTCATTTGAATAATGTTTTGAATGATTATGAATTCCGACGTAAAACTATTGTTATAATGGTTCTATTGCAATTATACGGAAAATAATTTTGCTTTATTCAACCGTTAGAACAATATACAACTTTTGTTATTAACTTTGCAGAGCAAAAAGACGCTATTCATGATACAGTTTCTTGAAAAATACGCATTTGGAGTCTGTAACAGGTTAGGTGATTATCTGAAAATCCCCACAACTAGCATCAGGTTGTTTTTTATTTATTCGTCGTTCTTAACTTTCGGATCTCCTCTGATCGTTTATCTGACGTTGGCGTTTATCATGCAGTTCAGACGTTGGTTCAGAAGGCGTGACAATATACTTTGGTATTATTGAATTCTCCCTTTCAGTTTGCTGTAACCTTTATTCCCAGCCAAATACGCCAGGGGCGCAATTCCCTTATAGGCACCGGTTAGCATCTTCAAAGCTTTCTTTGGCTGAGCCGATCTGTACTTTAAAAAATTCCTTACAGTAAACACGTGGGCATTTGAAATAGCTTTTGCATGATCGGCTTTGCCCGACACCAAAAACCTAAGCAAGATCAGGAAGTCAATACTGAACCGCACCGGTATTTTCCACCACAACGATCGGGAAACGTCGTTTTTCAATAATAAAACGATGCTATTTCTAAAATTGAGATAGGTTTTATAGGCATTTGAGCTATCGAGCGTGCCTCCCCCAACATGATACACGACCGACTCTCCCTGGTAGTAGACGCTGTGGCCAGCCATCTTCAAACGCCAGCAAAGGTCAATTTCTTCCATGTGAGCAAAGAAGGTGGCATCCAGCCCGCCCGCTTCGTTAAAAGCGGCTGACCGGATAAACAAACAAGCCCCTGTAGCCCAAAAAACTTCAAGTTGGTCGTTGTACTGTCCGCTGTCTTTTTCAAGCGTTTCGAATACCCGCCCTCTGCAGAACGGGTAGCCAAGTATATCGATAAAGCCACCAGCCGCACCGGCATACTCAAAAGTGTCCCGCAAATTCCAGGAAAGAATTTTTGGTTGGCAGGCAGCAATCGTTTTGTCTGCTTCCAGAAGGGAAATCATTGGCTGAAGCCAGCCTTCGGTCACTTCCACATCTGAATTAAGCAAAACGTAGTAGTCGGCGTCGATCTGAGCCAGCCCTGCCTGATAGCCACCCGCATAGCCCAGGTTCTCTTCAAGGGTTATAATCCTTACGTCAAAGAAGTTTTTCTTCAGAAAATCTACCGAGCCATCGGTTGATGCGTTGTCTATCACCCAAATGTCGGCTTCGGGTGAAAAATCGATGACCGAGGGCATGAAACGATCAAGAAAGTCTTTGCCGTTGAAGTTGAGAATGGCTACAGCTACCTTTGGGCTCATACCATGCTACCAAAGTCGAACCCCGGAATATTGGGCAGAACTCCTTCTGTGCTCTTCTTTATTTCCTCTTTGGCTTTTTCATCAGCCTTTTCTGTGGCCATGTTTACTGCCGCTATCACCAGGTCCTGAAGCATCTCTTTGTCCTTGTCATTAAGGAGTGACGGATCAATATCAAGACTTATAAGCTTCTTTTTTCCATTAACTACAGCTTTGACCATACCAGCTCCCGACTCACCTTCCACTTCGATGCGTGCAAGGTTTTCCTGGGCAGCCTTCATTTTATCCTGCACCTCTTTCACCTTGCCCATCATTTTCATCATATCAAACATATGCTCTTCGTTTAGTTTTTCAGCAGAACAAAATTACCGCTTTTTTTGATCAGTCTGCCTCCTGCATCGGTTCCTTCCACATAATACCTGTATGTTCCCTGCGGGGCCCGGGCACCTTTGAATACGCCATTCCATCCTTTGGGTTGCTCAGTTGTGTAAAACACCAGCTCTCCCCATCGATTGTAAATTCTAAAGCTAAAATTAGTCACTTCGGGCCCCTTCACACCAAACTCCTCATTCAGGCCGTCTCCATTAGGGGTGAAGGCTGAGGGCAGATAAAGATCGCTGTGAAAAGAGATGGCCCGCCGATTGCTGGTTGTGACAAAGTCGGCATCAACACCTAACCCTGCGGCCCGCACGGTTACATAAGCAGCGCTGTTGTACTCGGAAGTAAGCCGCAACTCGTAGAAGGTGGGATCCCATACATCGAAAGTGGTCAACAGCGCCATATTGATATCCCATAGATCGACATAATATTGCCGCACACCGTCGGTAAGTGGCCGGTACTGATTCCACGTTAGGTGAAAGGTGTTCGTTTGTTGTTGCTCGATACTGAGAAATACAGGCCGGGTAATGGTGCCCAGCGGAGAAAGGTTATTGCATTCGTCGCTATAACGAATAGTATAAGAATAGCTGTTCTTTAAAAACTGTGGATTGCTAACCAGTTGCTCATTAATGTCGCCTTTGAAAGTAGCTCCTGTACTAAAATTGCTACCGTCAAAAGCATAAACTGCCTGATAGGTAGTGTTGGCATTGGCTTGCTCAGCACTCTCCCAACTGAGAAAAAGATCATCGCCCTGATAAGTGGAATAGACACCTGTGATAGGTGCTAAGTTTTGCTTTTCGAAGGAGGTGCCACACACCACCTGGCTCAGCGCAAACCCTACCGGATAGTTGACCCTTACCTGGTAACAGTAGTCGGTGTTGCAAATGAGGGTGGAGTCGGGATACTGCGTCACCCCGGCATTGGCAGACTGATAATATAAGGTATCATTGCGGTAGATTTCAAAAGACTGAGCTGCCGGGCCGGGAGGAACCCAGCTAAGGAGGTTTCGGTACTGCTCGAAGCTGGCAGCCAGGCTTACCTGGCAGAGAGTGTTGGAGTAGTAGAACTCATTGTTGCAGGGGTCGTAGGCTGCCAGACGAAAACAATAGTCGTTAGTCATCGGCAGCAGCTGATCCAACAAAATTTGATTCCCCTGAAAGACTAACGGAATCTCGCTGAAAGTGCTTCCATTGTTTTCCGACACCTGCAATACGTAGCTAATACCTGAGTTGAGCGTGGCACTGATCAGCATGGTGCTGTCCTGAAAAGTTTCGATGCTATTCAAGATCGGGTCGGTAAGCTCCCTTCTGGTGTTGATCGTGACGTTAGTTTCACCGCAACCATCATTGCCTCCGTTGTAGAAGCCCTTTACCCTTACGGGAAAGCTGCCAGCCACGCCATAATCATGAGGAACGGCATAGTTACCAGCCAGCACATCCACCGAATCGACGGTGGTGTAGTAAACCCGGTAATAATCGTAGGGGCTCGCAGGCACCTTCACACTGGCTGAAAAATTGCGGCAGTTGGCGACCGTTACCTGCGGTGGTTCCGGCGAATTTACTGTTATCTCCAGTGTGTCCGTCTTGGGGTTGATATCCAACCCAATCACCTGAACAATGTTGAAAGTACCGGGCGTATTGAAGGTATGGGTCGTGCTGTTGGTTACCGGAGCGCCATCTTCATACAAATACTGCCTGGAGATATTTCCGAAGTTATCCAACTCCGATATATTGATTGTAAGCGGAGCGCAGCCTATGGGTTTGTCAACAGAAAATCGGCCGATTTTACTGGTCTTTTGAGCATGTGCGACTACCGAAAGTGCCAACACCCCCCAACATACCGCAAGCTGAATAAACCGTTTTCTCTGAATCAAAGCCAAGTAATTAACCTGCCTGGTACTGTTACGCAGGCCTTTCGGGTAGTTAAACAACGCAATATAAAACAACGAAATTGCTTCCCTTACCTTAGCTCGCTAATGATTTGATCTATTGTGAATGTTTTTTGCTCCCCCGACTGAAGGTTTTTAAGCCCAAATTCACCTGAGGCGAACTCCGACTCTCCGGCCATGAGCAGAAAAGGAATGCCCTTGCTTTCGGCATAGGTAAACTGCTTTTTCAGCTTGGCTGACTCTGGAAAAAGTTCGGCCGCAATGCCCCCCTCTCTTAACTTACCGAGAACTGCCAACGCCTTCATTGCTGAGGCCGGGTCAAAATTAGCGATAAGCACTTTGGATGTGCGCAGCGACTCTGCAGGAAACAAGTTCAGTTCGTCGAGCACATCGTAAATACGATCAATACCGAAAGATATACCAACACCAGAAACGTTGGGCAAACCGAACATACCGGTAAGGTCGTCGTAGCGGCCGCCGCCGCAAATGCTTCCCATTTGCACGGAGGTTGGCTTTACTTCAAAAATGCAACCCGTGTAGTAGCTAAGGCCACGGGCCAGTGTTGGGTCGATGGCAAGTTGATCCACCTTTACCCCAAAACCTTCCACCATTGCCATTACCTCTTTCAACTCTGCGACGCCAACCATACCGACCTCACTGCCAGCCAATAGCTTTTCAAGGTCGGCAATGATAGTAGTATTAGACCCGGTGAGCTGCAAAAATGGTTTTAGCTTTTCGGCCACATCGTCACCAAACCCTCTTTCCTTTAGCTCCTCGAATACTTTCTCCTCTCCTATCTTGTCCAGTTTGTCGATAGCGACGCACAAAGGGCCTTCCTTGCCAGGGGCCCCCATCAGCTCGGCGATGCCGCTCAGTATCTTCCGGTTGTTGAGCTTGATAGAGTAGTCTGCCAGCCCCAGCTTTTCAAACACCTCCCTGATCATCAGCACAATTTCTGCCTCGCAAAGCAGGCTGTTGGTGCCCACCACGTCAGCATCACACTGGAAAAACTCCCGGTAGCGGCCTTTCTGCGGCCTATCGGCTCGCCACACAGGCTGTATCTGGTATCGCTTGAATGGAAAGTTGTGCAGGTGCTGGTTCATCACCACATAGCGGGCAAAAGGTACCGTGAGGTCGTAGCGAAGGCCTTTTTCGGAGATTTCTGGTGTGATGGATTTGGAGTTTCGCTCCGACAAGTTAGCATCAGAAGCATTTTTCATAAAGTCGCCAGAATTCAAAATCTTAAACAGCAGCTGATCTCCCTCCTCGCCATACTTACCGGTAAGCGTAGCCAGGTTTTCAATTGCGGGCGTTTCCAAAGGCTGAAAGCCAAATTTTTCGAAGACCGTTCGGATGATGCCGAAAAGGTAATTCCTCCTCGACATTTGAACGGGTCCAAAATCCCTTGTTCCTCTCGCTAAACCTGGTTTTTGTGCAGCCATTACTCCTGTTTTGCGGCAAAACTACGAATTAGTCGATGGAATTACCCTAAAGCTTTGTGATTTATAGCGTTGGGAGTTATGAATTTGAAAGTAAACCACTATATTTGCGCTCCATTTCGAAAAATATTGAACCTCATGGGAGTTACAAGATTAAAACGCAAGGGTCGTAAAAATAGAAACGTATCAGCTTCAAGGCAGTTTTCTATCAAGCATTTGACTGCAACGCCCGTTATAAAAAATGTTGACCTGGAAGAGCTGAAGAAGCAATTCACTGCTCCTAAGCCAGAAGCTAAGAAGGAAACACCAGCACCTAAAGCTGAAGCTCCCGTAGCTAAAGCTGATGCACCCGCTACAGAAGCACCAGTAGCCGAAGCACCTGCAAAAGAAGCTAAAAAGCCTGCTGCAAAGAAAGCCGCTGCTCCTAAGAAAGAAGCTGCACCAAAAGCAAAAGCTGCGAAGAAAGACAAGGACGCTGAGTAAATCACTCGGTTAACTATACACAAAAAGCCCTGCTTGCAAAAGCGGGGCTTTTTGTGTTAAGCAAGCCCGTCGCTACCCTTCCGTTAACTATGCGCTATACTGCCAGCGGACTCGCAATAAGTGATTCGGCTATTTTGGTCGCCTTAAGCACGAGAAATTTCACAAAGTCATCGAGGTAGTCGGCATCAACCGCCTTGGACTGCTCAAGCCAGGGATTCATGACGACCGAACGTAAGATGAAAAGTCCTTCCCGCAAATACTCTTCTTTCGTAAAACCATAGCTGATCAGAATATCGCCGACTGACTCCCAGGAATACTGCTCACTCCTGAGTTGAGTTCTCGAAACAAAAAAGGCATGATCGTAAGGCATGAGGTGGCGCTTGTCCTCCGTTCTCAACGATAAGGTTTCGTAAACTCCTCTATTTATGGTATTATTTTCCTTTAATGATGCCCCATTCAGCAGCACCAAATAGCAGACAACGTTTGTGTCGGGTTGGGTCAACGTGCGTATCGTTAACCTGGTGTTCTTAAACTGAGCTGCGTTAATTAACTGGTAGAGTCGCTGGGCTCCTGCCAATGACTGCCTGATGATTTTTCCATGGCCGTGTCGGTGAAGCGGGATCGTTCTGTGCGTTAACCAGGTCGCCAGGGCGGCCGCACCGGGCTTAGATCCTTCAATGATATAGGGCCCAATGGCTTCATCCAATACCCTGGTATCGAAAAAATTGACGTTTGTCTGGTCGAGGATATAAGGCGCCTTTTGCCTTGCATAAAGTACGCTCCGCTTATCTTTAAAATTGATCACACCAGAGGGGTACGGGATGTATCCCAGCTTATGAGGATCGATCGTGACCGAATCTGCCAAATGAATAAATTCTATATCCTTGTTTTCAAACGCCTCTTTCCCAGCACCATCTGATTGCCCGGGGTCGTCTGCATAGAGGGTTCGCAAGTAGCCTCCCCAGGCTGCATCGGCATGAAGCCAGAACGATTTACATTTCTCCTTTTCGTACTTTTTCCTTGTCTTTTCGATATCCACCAGCGGATCGACTGCTCCTTCCTCAGTTGTGCCCATAATGCCTACCACAGCCACAATTGTTTGTGAAGCACTCATGCCCAGTATGGCCTCTTCAAGTTTTGGAATCGAAAGTCTGAAATTGTTGTCGACAGGCATAGGAATCACCTGGTCGTCGCCAAAGCCGAGCAGGTTGGCAATTTTCCGGATACTGTAGTGAGCAGCTTCCGAAACCAGAATAACTGGTTCCACCCCGACATCCCGGTAAAGCCCCACCCCTTTTTTACCAACGTTGTACCTGCTGGATTGAAAAGAATCCTCCAACCATTGATGAGCGTCGTCTGACTTACACTGTGCTGCCAGTCGTTCCGGGATATTCAGCCGTTCATCGAGTGTGAGGTTGAGCAGTGTAGCAACAGGCACTTCCCTGATGTCCTTCGAGTCTCCATTGGGTAACCCCACCTGGAATGCGATAGATTCCTCCCGGCAAAGTTCAGCCACCATCACGGGAATCCACTGCGTTTGCCGGGCCAACCAAAGCGCCTCCATATTGGCAATGGTGCCGCCAGAAGTAATATGAGACCAGCTTTTGTCTGTATCGTAGCCCAGCATGCCTGCAATCATTTTGCCGGCTTCTATTTCCAGTTTTACTGTTACCGGGGCTGCCTCATCTGACACATTGTTGGGATTGTACAACATACCAGCAAAATAGCCCATGATCCCTGGCATACTTGTTTCCGATATCATATGCGCCAGGTAGCGGGGAGAGTAAAAGGGATAGTCAGCTTTTAGCTGATTGAGGACAAAGTCGAGCTCGTTGCTCAATTTATCAAACCAAACGTCGTGCGAGCGTCGCTGCGCCCGGCCGAGAATAAGCGGGTCTTCCGGAAAATAATTCTTTCTCCAGTGGGCATAGTCCTGAAAAATGTAGTTGATAACTTCCTGCCATACCCCCGCCTGCTCTGACTTTGGCCCCAGAAACCAGGCACCCATTGGTAGCTCTTCTTCTCCCTTCCACATAAGTTATGTTTTTTCTTTTTACTATCTAAAGCTAGAAATACACCACCGCCCACCCTATGACTTTAGTCAGGTTCGATAAACACTTTTGCCATCATTTCTAATAAATCTAAATAAAAGACTTTTTAATCTTTTATTGTTTTACATTTGCCGAACCATTGCTAAATAACTCAAATACTATCTCCCCATGGACAATTCACCCCAGCACAGTTTTCATATCCCCGTTATGGGATTGGCTTACACCATTGATTCGCCAATAAAAGTGGCCCGGTTTGGTATATCCTCAGTGATGTCCATCATTGAGGACAATCTGATCGAGAAAATGAGGAGCTATTACTATGGGAAAATAAACGAGCCCTATCTGCCGATTTCCACTCATGAAGAAGATTACAGGGCTAAGCGTATCACCGACTACCTCAACCTTGTGAACCGAATTGTGTGCCAGCAGGTAGAAACCCTCCGAAATTCAACTTTTGAGGCGGGGTCAGAGATTGTCAAGTACTTCGAAATGCTCCCTGACGGCAACAAGGTCAAACAGCTATTTCAGCTCATGAATGAACTACAGGACCGGGAGGAACAGGAGCAACTCCAGAAGTACTTAAAAAGTCAGATCCAGCCGGGAAGTATCGATGTGAACATAATGACTAAGGTTGACAAAGTGAACACGGATGCCTTTGGTAAGCCGATAGAAGATGGATCGGATGCCCTTACCGCCCTCAGGGGGTATGTAAATAGTGATCTGGTCAACTCCTCTGTCGTGTTATCGGCGGGTATGAAGCCCCGCCTGTTCAACTATATGGAAAAGCTGCATCAATTGGCCGCAAAGGGTTGGGGCGATTTTGAAAAGAAAATAGTTATTAAGGTAAGCGACTACAGATCGGCCCTGATTCAGGGCAAGTACCTGGCCAAGAAGGGCCTCTGGGTTAGTGAGTTCAGGATAGAGTCGGGGCTTAACTGCGGAGGACATGCTTTTGCTACTGACGGCCTCCTGCTGGGGCCAATTCTGAACGAGTTCAAAAACAAAAGAGCAGAATTGCGTATCGAACTATTTGAAATATACAACAGAGCACTCCAGGAAAAAGGCCTCCGCACCTATAATGAAGCTCACCCAATAAAAATCACAGTGCAGGGAGGCATAGGCACTTATGAGGAAGATCAGTTTCTCAGAAGGTTTATGGGAATGGACAGCACCGGCTGGGGCACACCATTTTTACTTGTACCAGAGGCCACCACCGTAGACGACAAGACGTTGCAGTTGCTGGCTAAAGCAGGGCAAGATGACCTCAAACTAAGCAAAAACTCCCCCCTCGGTGTGCGCTTTCATTACCTGAAAGGAACCAGTTCGGATGAGGAAAAACTTAATCGAATTAAAAAAGGTCGGCCCGGCAGTCCCTGCACAGAAAAATACCTCGTTTCCAATACCGAGTTTACCAAAGAGCCAATTTGTACTGCCTCCTACAAATACCAGAAATTAAAGGTAAAACAGTTGCAGGGGATGGAGCTCCCGGAAGATCAATACCAGCAGCAATTAAGCAATGTGCTCGATAAAGAATGTCTGTGCATCGGATTGAGCAATTCAGCGGTACACACTTACCAACTCAAGCCATTCAAAAAACTGGAGGCAGTTACTATTTGCCCGGGCCCAAACATTGTCAATTTTTCGGCAACATTGTCTCTTCAAGCTATGGTCGATCACATTTATGGCAGGGCCAATGTGATCTCCAACCCGCAAAGGCACCATATGTTTATCAGGGAACTACAGCTCTATATCGATCACCTGAAAGAATCGATGGAATTCAATAGCGGCGAGTTGGCTATTAAAAAGGACAAATACCTCAAAACATTCCATGACAACTTGCTGGACGGCATAGCCTACTACAGGCATATTGTAGTCGACATCGCCCATGGTATCGAAGAGCTGAAATATCGGTTTCTAGACTCGCTTGAAAAAGAAGAACACAAACTTCGGTCGTTGTACGAAAACTACGTTAGCCATACAAATTCTCTTGAGGCAGTATAAAGCACCACATGAGCCCCTTGCAGAAGACTCGGGGGCGACATAACTTACGGACATGTTTTCAAAAGCCTGCGAATATGCCGTAAGAGCGGTCATGTACATTGCCATCAAAAGCGCTAAAGGGCTGAAACCGGGCTTCAAAGAAATCGCCAGGGAAATTGACGCCCCGGATCCGTTTGTTGGTAAAATCTTGCAACAGCTGGTCAGGGAAGGTATCATATCTTCCAATAAAGGCCCGAACGGCGGGTTTTATCTTCACCCCGAAGGCAAGCCTGTGCCACTGATGGACATAGTGAGGGTAATTGATGGCAAGGAGGTGTTCAGCCTCTGCGTGCTTGGGCTGAAGGACTGCTCGGACAAATTCCCATGCCCTATTCATCACGATGTAAAAGCCTTCCGGGATAAATTGAAGGAAAGCATGCAAAACCAGCACGTTCAGGATCTTGTGAAAAAAATAGAGCAAGGCAAAGTGTTTCTTAAAAACCATAGCATTAACAGCTAGAGAAGATTTGCGCAGCGGTGCACCTCGAAGCATTTGCAACTATTTTACCCCTCTCCTGAAACAATCTCTTCTGCTTACAAAGGCGAATCTATTGGAACCAGATGCGCTTTTTGAAAAGAACTGGCTCAAGACCCCAAAGGCTAACTTTTTCAGGCTCCTACACTCACCTTTCATCTACACGAAATAAGCTCAAGCAAAAGGTAATTTAATAAAAGACTTTTTAATCTTTTATTAATATATTTGTTGAGCAGACGAAATCCTCAGAGGCTAGTCAGTTGGAAGGCCTTTGTGCATTTCAGAATGACGCTGCAACTCAGCCTTTGCAGGTATGGGCGGCAGTTGACCAATATTATCTACCCAGAACAAAGAAAGACATGGAACTAAACCAGGAAATTCTTAGTGACATTATCGTACACATGAAGTATGCACGGTACATTCCGGAGCTCAATCGCAGGGAACTATGGCCGGAAATCTGCGGTCGCTATGAAGAAATGATGGTGGACAAATACCCTCATATGCGAGAGGAGATTCGGGAAAACATGGCGTTTGTACTACAAAAAAAAGTACTTCCCTCCATGCGGGCCATGCAGTTTGCAGGTCCTCCTATTATTAAAAACAACAGTCGTATTTACAACTGTGCCTACTTGCCAGTAGACGATATCAGGGCGTTTTCTGAGGCCATGTTTCTACTACTGGGCGGAACTGGCGTTGGGTTTTCCGTTCAGTTGCACCACGTCAGTCAATTGCCTGCTGTTCAAAAGCCCGAGCGGAGAAGAAGATTTTTGGTCGGCGACAGCCTGGAGGGCTGGGCCGATTCCATCAAAATGATTATGAAAGCCTATTTTGGATTTCACAGCACTCTGCCTGACTTCGATTACTCGGATATACGGCCCAAGGGAGCGAGGCTGGTTACCGCCGGCGGCAAAGCGCCAGGCCCTGAACCTCTAAGAGTTTGCCATGCTCATGTCATCTCCGTTCTTGAAAGAAAGCAGAACGGTGAAAAGCTGTCCTCACTGGAGTGCCACGACATCATGTGTCATATTGCCAATGCAGTGCTTTCGGGTGGCATTCGCAGGTCAGCTATGATATCTCTTTTTTCGCCGCAAGATGATGAAATGCTGAGCTGCAAGTTTGGCAACTGGTGGGAGCTTAATGAGCAAAGAGGCCGGGCCAACAACTCCGTGGTGCTCACCAGAGACGGCACTACCAAAGAGTCTTTTATTAAGCTTTGGAAGAAAATAGAGCTGTCGGGCTCTGGAGAACCTGGTTTCTATTTCACTAATCACCCAGAGTGGGGAACCAACCCTTGCTGCGAAATTGCTTTGCGGCCTTTCCAGTTCTGTAACCTCTGCGAAATTAACGTTTCGGATGTAGAAACGCAGGAAGACTTGAACGCAAGGGCCAGAGCGGCTGGTTTTCTGGGCACACTTCAGGCCGGATTTACCGATTTCCATTACCTGAGGGAAGAATGGATTAAAACAACGGAGGAGGATGCTCTTATCGGCGTAGGAATGACGGGAATAGCCAGTGGGAGAGTTTTCCAAATGGATTTGAAGGAAGCGGCTGATGAAGTGAAGCATGTCAACATGGAGGTATCGGCGAAAATTGGGATAAACTTTGCTGCCAGGTGCACTACAATAAAACCCTCCGGCACCAGTTCACTTGTATTGGGCACCTCTTCTGGCATCCACGCCTGGCACAACGATTTCTACCTGAGAAGGGTAAGAATAGGTAAGAATGAAGCATTGTACCAATACTTGAAGGACAACCACCCTGAGCTGCTGGAAGACGACTTACTCAACGAGAAACAGGGCATTATCTGTATCCCCCAGAAGGCACCTAAAGGGAGCATTACACGAAGCGAAAGTGCCATGGATTTACTGGAAAGAATAAAAATCTTTAATACTGAGTGGGTGAGGAATGGATATCGTCTTGGCAACAATGCTAACAACGTATCGGCAACAGTGTCCATCAAAAAAGACGAATGGAAAAAAGTCGGACAATGGATGTGGGAGAACAAAGCATCCTATAATGGTTTGAGTGTGCTGCCGTTTGACAGTGGAAATTATCAGCAACCTCCATTTGAAGATATTACTGAGGAGAAATTCAATGAACTGGAAATAAGCTTACGCAGCATTGACCTCTCAAAGGTAGTGGAGGGGGAAGATGAGACCGACCTGCAAGCGGAGGCAGCGTGCGCCGGCGGTGCCTGCGCTATCGTTTAGCCCCTCTTCCCCAGCTCAATCAACTGCAGGTTCTTAACCCCCTCTGGCGTAAGATCAAACCGCATGATGGTGCGCATTTTGTGAAAGCCCTGCATGCCAGCTGCACCCGGGTTGATGTGGATCAGAGGAAGCCTTGCTTTGTCGGTAAGGACTTTCACTATATGAGAGTGCCCGCAGATAAAAAGATAAGGTTTGATCGTATCCAGTTGCTTTATTACCCTTCGGTTGTACCTGGGGGGGTAGCCGCCTATATGCGTGATCCAGATCGTTTTTTCTTCCCGTTCGAATACCTGGTCTTCCGGATATGAATGTCTCAGGTCAGCGCCGTCGATATTACCATATACGGCTACGACCGGCTTGAAGGCCTCCAGCTTATTCATGACCTCCTGGTCGCCAATGTCGCCAGCATGCCAAATTTCATCACACCCCGCAAAATATTCAAACACTCTTTCGTCCAGATAACCGTGCGTGTCTGAGATCAGTCCTATTTTTGTCATTATATATTCAATACGAATTCAGACAAATAAACAAGTTTAGAAAGAATATTTGGTAGGTTTACGATATTCGTTTCGCTACCCAGAATACTACACCAAATAGAAAAATGAACATTGATAGTCAGCATAGAATAGACTACAGTCAAATCAGAGCTAATCTGATTATTCTTTTCATTGTGGCGGTCTCAGTAGTGATTGGCGTGGCGCTATTCCTCAACGCCAGGCTCGACAGGTTCATTGCCATGAATGCCGACCTCGGCAAGGTAATTAATGTAGCTGGCAGACAGCGAATGTTGAGCCAAAATATCAGCAAAACAGGGCTGCTGATTTATTATTCCGATAGCCTTTCCATCGACCGAAAGAAAACAATCGATTCCCTTTCCCTTATTTTTGCAGAGGCTCATCGCTCACTGAAAGGAGACAATTTTGCCTTCCATGAAAATAAAGAGCAACGCACAAGGCTAGATTCTCTTTTTGACAAGCTTGAAATTTCTTTTCAGGGCCTGACCAGCACGGCCAAATCTATTGCTCATTCAAGCCCGGTGTCGAAACAAAATGCAGAAAGTCTTCTGGCATACGAATCGGCCTTTCTACCCTTGATGGATGAAATCACCAATGAGTATGAGCGCCTCTCCTCCGAAGTATTGGATGAGATAGATAGTAGCACCACACTGGTCAATTATTCAATCGCTATTTCAGTATTACTTTCAGCAATTACGGTGCTACTGGTCACACTAAATGCCATCAAGCACTATTCTGTAAGGCTTGAACAAACGAGAGAAGATTTAGAAAAATCAGTTAGCCAGGAAAAGTTAAAAGCCGATAAGCTTGAGTTTCTAACACGGTCAATTAAGGTTGGTATTTGGGAAAAAAGTGTTTCTGACGGCGCAGAGAGGTGGTCGGAAGCACTCTACACCCTGCTAGGGTACAAAAAAGACGAGATAAGACCTACGTCGGAGACATTTCTTAGCCTGGTGCATCCGGCTGATGTTCCCATACTTATGGACTCCACGGATTCATCCATAAAAACTGGCCTTCCCTCAACCATAGAGGTGAGAGTGAAGATGAAGAGCGGGGATTACAAATGGGTAGAGGCCACCGGCAATACGCAACGCTCTGAGAATGGGAAAATTTCCTTACTCATTGCCGGCATTGTTGACATCCATGACCGCAAAGTGCTTGAAATGCAGCTCAAGGCCTTTATCGAAAGGGCTCCTGCGTCGATTGCAATGTTCAACAAAGACCTGCGGTACATAGCGGCAAGCCAAAAATGGGTCGAAGAATACAACATTCAAGATCAGGTCATTATCGGGAAAAGCCACTACGATATTTTTCCTGAAATAAATGACAGCTGGAAAGATATCCACAGAAAATGCCTGAATGGTGCTGTTGAAATGAGAGACGAAGATCCATTTGAACGAGCAGACGGCACGATCCAATGGCTAAAATGGGAGGTGAGGCCATGGTACATCGACCAGGATACTGTTGGAGGTATCCTCATGTTCACAGAAGACGTTACCAACAACAGACTCAAGAAGGAAGAGTTGCAAAAAGCAAAAGAGGTCGCCGAAGAAGCTTCCAAGGCCAAGGAGCAGTTTTTGGCCACCATGAGCCATGAAATACGCACTCCTCTGAACGCCATCAATGGCATTACCCAAATCCTTTTGCTGGAAAACCCAAGGTTCGATCAAAAGGAGCACCTCAACCTGCTGAAATTTTCTGGCGAAAGTCTGCTAAGCCTCATCAACGACATCCTCGATATATCTAAAATAGAGGCGGGAAAATTGGTACTTGACTATGCGCCATTTGATTTTTTCTATTTGGTGAATGCGATTAAAAGCTCATTGGTTTTTCGGGCAAAGGAAAACCTGGTCACGGTAGAGGTAGACTACGATAAAAACCTTCCCCATGCGTTTATAGGTGATGACACGAGGGTCACACAAGTTCTGTACAATTTAGCTGGCAACGCTATTAAATTTACCGAAAATGGCAACGTGACCATTTCGGCTAAATTATTAAGCCGAAGGGATAACTTTTGCAAAATGCGGGTGTCAATAACCGACACAGGAATTGGCATGTCCGAAGAACAGCAAAAGGGTATTTTTGAAGCATTTAGTCAGGCTGAAGGTGGAACTACCAGAAAATATGGAGGAACAGGTCTTGGCTTGTACATCACAAGGAAAATTTTGGAGATGATGGGTTCCGAAATTCAGTTGCAAAGTAAACCTGGAGAGGGTTCAACCTTCTTTTTCGATATCGAACTTGAGGAAACCACTCTCGAAGTGGAGCTGACAAAGGGAGCGGTACAAAAAAGCAAAGACTTCAATGGCAAAGACGTACATGTGCTGGTAGCGGAAGATAACACAGCCAATCAAATCATCATGAAGAAGTTTCTCAAGTATGTGGACATTACTTTTGACATTGCATCCAATGGATTAGAAGCTTTTGATGCCTTGCAAAAAAAGACATATGATTTGGTGCTGATGGATCTCCAAATGCCGGTAATGGATGGGTTTACGGCGACCATCAAAATACGGGGCAGCACCGACGAGTATTTCCAAAACATCCCCATCGTTGCGTTAACGGCTGACGCATTCTCCAATATTCGGGAAAAAACATTTGCCGTTGGTATGACTGACTATCTCAGCAAACCATTTAAACCAGCAGATCTTTATGCCATTATTGAGAAATATGCCGGGCGAGTAAAAAAGGAAGTGACAGTGGCTGATTCTTCTCTAAAGAGTAAAATCTATGAGTTAGGAGAAGGCGACAAGGAATTTGTAATGGAGTTTTCCAACAACAGCGTGCAAAACTACACCGAGTTTGTTGCCGACTTGCAGAAATCCGTTAAGGAGAAAAACCTTGAGCTCTTGCATCGAATCACACATAAAATAAAGTCTTTAAATATGCTGTTTGAGCTAACAAATCTGGAGTCGAAAATTGACGAGCTTAAGTCGCACAAAGAAACATTTTTCTCACAAAAATTGCTTGTGGAGGCTATTGTGAAGGAGGCCACCACAGTTATAGAAGACATCAAAAGTACGATAGCAAATGACTAAAACATATGTAATTGTGGACGACGACAGGGCGTTTGTTACCCTACTCAAAAAAAGATTGGATAGCTTTCCATATTTGAAGTGCTTAGGAGTATACTACAGTACAGTAGAAGCAGCAGTAGGGATCACGAGGCTAAAGCCCGATATTCTTTTTTTGGATATGGAAATTGATTCCCTCAACGGACTTGATGTACTAGCCGTTCTTGAATATCAGCCCAAGACCATTGTAGTTTCGAGCAACGCTAACTATATGGAAGAGGCATTTTCATTTAAGATTTATGATTATTTAAAAAAGCCACTGCCAGACATTAGCAGGCTTCAAACAGCGCTCAACAAAGTTATTTAGCATATTGATGTTATCATTAGAAAAGAAAAAATCTCTTAGAGTGTGCGGCATGGTGTCGCTCACCATTGCCTTGATAGTAATGATAGGATGGATGCTCGATCTATCCTACTTAAAAGATCTGGGGGTAGCGGGAGCGAGTATGAAGTTTAATACAGCTCTGGGCTTTTCTCTGCTGGGGCTGGCACTTATAGCTAAGGCCTCCGAGCAAAAATGGGCAGTGGTCGTTTTAACTATTCTGCTTAGCATCCTTACCCTGGTAACATTAGCTGAATATATTTTTGGCGTTAGCCTGGGAATAGACCAGCTATTTGTAACCGACCGGCGGAGTGTGAAGTATCCCGGAAGGATGTCCACAGGAAGTTCCACTGCATTTTTATTAACGGCTTTTGCGCTTACCAATTTAACAACCCGCAGATGGTATTTGCGGCTAAAGCAATACGGCCTCCACCTTGTTTCATTTATGGCACTCCTGTCCATTTTGGGAGTGGCGTTTGGGCTGTCGCCAAACGACAGGTTGATCTTTATTTCATCAATGGCATTGCACACAGCCATATTATTTTTAGCTACTTCCATTTGCCTTTCAAGCCTCTCACAATTTGGCTTAGCTGATATTTTGACAGGAAAAAAGCCAGGAAATATACTGTCCAGAAGAATGTTTGTACTGATGACGGGAACAGTTCTGATTGCAGGCTATTTGCTGACTACGCTTGAATCTCATCAATTCATAACTGCCAAGACATCAACAGTACTAATTGGCGTTATTTCGTTGTTCTTTAGCTTGATTTATGTCGGTCTCATTGCTAAGCGCCTCAATTTGTCTCATGACATAAGGCGATATACAGAAAATCAGTTGCAGTCGTATAACGAGGCGCTGGAGTCAAAAGTGGCTGAGCAAACAAAATCAATGAAAACTACGTTGGATCGCCTTAACGATATTAACCGGGTGGCCATGATTGGTGGATGGGAGGTTGATCTGGCAACCAATAGAGTTGCCTGGAGCACCACAACAAAGCGTATCCACGAAGTGCCTGAGGACTACCAGCCCGACCTGTCAACCGCTATTAAGTTTTACAAAGAAGGTGAAGACCGAAACGCCATGGCCAAAACAGTCAATGATGCCATTTCACTAGGCTTACCATGGGACCTGGAACTAAGAATAATTACCTCAGCTGGCAAAGAAAAATGGGTGAGGGCAATAGGTAAACCAATTTTTGAAAATGGAAAGTGCGTGAGGCTAAACGGTACTTTTCAAGACATTGACAAAAGAAAACGGGTAGAAATAGAGGCAACGGAAGGGCGAGAATTTCTGCAAACACTCATTGACAACATCCCTGTAAATATTTACGCTAAGGATATTGAATCTCGAAAGATCCTCATTAACAAAGCCGAGTTGTCGCTTATGGGCCTCAACGATAAGGCGCTGGTTATTGGCAAAACAGATCATGAGTTGTTCCCGAAAGCCTCTGCTGACTTATCTAAAGCGGAAGACTTACAAGTATTTTCGACGGGAGAACCTATATTGGGTGTAGAGACCTCCATGACACTAAACTCCGGAGAAACACGTTGGTTTCTGACATCAAAAATACCGGTAAAAAACACAGAAGGCATTATCACTGGCCTACTTGGGGTTAGCGTGGACATTACCGACAGAAAGCGCAGTGAAGAATCACTTAAGGGGGCTGCCTCCTTTAAAAGGCAACACCAGGAGCTACAGAACTTTTTTTCTACTCTTTCCGAACAACTTCTGAATCCTTTGGTAAGTTTACTCAAAGAGATTGAAACTATCGGTGGGGAGAATGAGGAAAAGCTGGCCAGCAACGTAAACAGGCTTCAAATGTCACTACGAACGACGGTGAAAGTGATTGAGGACTTTACGCTTTCGACAAAAAACTCCAACTCCGATGACTGGCGTAACATCAAATAGTAAGTCAGAATAGTTTTATTTGAAGGTAAGTTTTGCGTTTGCTTACACATGCGGGTATGTCACAAAGCTATATTGCAGTACCTTTGCAGTGTTTATTACAGAATAATTTTTCTGCATACTATGGAAATTGTAAAAGTATTGATTTGCGAGGATGATGAGGCACTGAGCTCTCTGATACGATTTAAACTCTCCAGAGCAGGCTATCGGAATTGTGAGTTGGCTGCAGACGGCAAGAAGGCAAAAGAGATGATACGAGACAATGAGTATGACTTAGTCATCACGGATATCCATATGCCCTATGCCTCAGGGCTGGAGCTGACGACGTATATAAGAGAGGAACTGAAAAGGCAAACACCCATCATCATACTGTCATCAGAAGGAGTGGAAAATACTGTGCTTCAAAGTTTTAATTTGGGCATCAACGATTTTCTTACAAAGCCCTTCAGCCCGCAAGAGCTTGTCATAAGGGTGAAAAAATTGCTTGGGCATCAATAGTTTCATCACAGAAAGCCTTGATTCCAATAGAGCTCATATACTTCCTTAATACGTTAATGGCGACGGCTGCTATTGGAGTGGTAATCCTGATTATTGTGCTAAAGGTCAGAAAAAAATACCGATATGAAAGTGAGAAAAGTCTACTCAAAGTAATAGAGAAGGACCTTAACAACTATTTGATATCTTCCACTGAGAATGAAGGAGTTAAATGGAAAAGTGTTCACCACTATCAACTAAATGAAATTAAAGCCAAACTTGAAAATAGCTTTCTTAAGGGGGTCTTTATAAGGCACTTGATCTCTTTAAGGAAAAACCTCTATGGAGAGTTTGATGAGGTATTGGAGGATTTGTATGAGCTTCTCGGACTTCATGAGTTGAGCATAAAGAAAGCCAATAGCCGGAGAATAACCTCGGTTGTTAGGGGAATACATGAACTGAGTCAATTTGAGTACAAATCCGGATATCATCATGTCCTCCAGCACCTTGGCCATAGCAGTCAAATTGTGAGGCAGGAAACCCAGGTGGCCTTGCTAAATTTGAGTGCAGGAAGTCCGCTGTTCTTTTTAAAAACAAGCTGGAAGGATCTTTCCGGCTGGCACATATTAAGTTTGCATCATACCTTGCTAAGGACAGGCCTTGCTCACCGTGTGCAATATGACTACTGGCTACGCAATCCAAACTGGGAAGTACGAGCGTTTATTATTGACATGTGTGTGTTTTTTAGGCTTGTTGCACACATGGACAACATAAGGATTCATCTTTTCAGTGACGAATATCAGGTTCAGGCGGCGGTTTTAAGAGCCGTTACAGAAATGGGAGACGACAGGGATGCTCCAGGCGTCTATAAATTCCTGGTGAACACTGACCGGCAAGACTTAAAAATTCTGTCTATCAATGCACTGGCAAAAGTAGGTGGACCCGATGAGGTGGAAGGTTTGCTCACCCTTCTTGAGACAGACCATTCCGACACGTTGCTGGCGACAGTTATGGCCATTGAAGAAATTTCTGGCAATGCCGAAGAGCTGATCAGCAACTCGTATGATCTGCAATCTCACATTCATTTGGCTACCGCACTTGCTCACATCAGAGAACCATTGAACAACAGCTAAATCAATGATCAAGATTATATACGGTTTGCAGTTTTTATTTCTGGTATATGCTGTGGCCATCTTTTCTTCCTATTTGATTTTGGCTCTCATTTCTTACTTTGAAATGCGCAGGTACATGACGAAAAACTCATTTGCTGATTACAAAATGATTCTTTCGTCGCCTTTGGCCCCCTCCATATCGCTCGTTGCTCCTGCCTACAATGAAGGATTGACTATAATCGAGAATGTGAAATCTCTTATGTCAATCGAATACAATAACTACGACATCATTATCGTCAACGACGGGAGTAAAGACGACTCTCTTGAAAAGATGCAGCAGGCATTTGATTTAAAAAAAGTAGACTTCCTTATCGATCGCACCCTGCCTTGCAATGACATAAGGGCAATTTATAAATCAAAAAACAGGGCCTATAGAAAGCTTATTGTGGTTGATAAAGTCAACGGTGGCAAGGCTGACGCATTGAATGCTGGGATAAACATCAGTAACAAAGAACTGGTAGCCTGCATAGATGTCGACTGCATTATCCAACCAGACGCCCTGTTAAAAATGGTAAAACCTTACCTTGAAGACAGGGAAAATACGGTAGCAATTGGCGGTGTTGTTCGTATTGCCAACTCCTGCATTGTAGAAGAAGGTCGGTTGATAAAAGTTAATTTACCGGAAAGCCTCCTGGCCCGGTTCCAGGTACTTGAGTACATGCGTTCTTTTTTATTAGGCAGAATGGCCTGGAGCCGACTAAACGGCCTGATGCTCATTTCCGGTGCTTTTGGTCTTTTCAAACGTGAAGTAGTGTTGACGGTAGGTGGATACGACAAGTCCACTGTGGGTGAAGACATGGAGCTAGTGGTTCGGATCAGGAGAAAATTAATCGAGATGGGCAGAAAGGCAAAAGTGATATACGTGCCTGACCCGCTTTGCTGGACAGAGGCTCCGTCGGACAGGAAAATATTGGGTCGTCAGCGAAACAGATGGATGAGGGGCACTATTGAAACACTCAGCCGCCATAGAAAAATTTGCATGAACCCTAAATATGGTTTGCTGGGAGTTCTCAGCTACCCCTATTGGTTTATGTTTGAGCTTTTGGCACCCTGGATTGAGCTCTCAGGTTTGCTCTTTTTTGTGTACCTGACTATTGCTGGATTTGTTAACTGGGGCTATACGTTGACACTACTGTTGTTTGTATACTTGTTTTCGATATTCATTTCCGTTCTTACACTCTTATTTGAAGAAGTTTCTTTCTATCGCTACACTCGTCAAAGGGATTTTTATAAAATGCTGGCCACCGCTTGCCTTGAGCCAGTGCTTTTTCACCCCTCGGTGATGTATTGGGCAATTCGGGGAACGTTTGATAAGTGGAGGGGGAGGAAAAGCTGGGGCGAAATGTCGAGAACCGGGTTCTTAAAGAAAGCAGAGGCAAAATGACAACGAGGCAGGCTCCTTTTAGCCCTCCTCTAAAATTCACAATAATGCACAGTGGAAAAAAAATAACGATGAAACAATTACTTCTCATATTTGCAGGTCTGCTAGCCCTCCCTTTCAATACCATTGCGCAGAAGGTGACACAAGAGAAGCTGAACCAATTGGCAATGGAGCATGGCAAGCAAAGCCTCAACACTTTTTATGAGCTTTTGAGCCTTCCAAATGACGCACACTACCCTACCGATATTGAAAAAAACATTCAATGGTGCGAAAAAGCCTTTGCAAAAAGAGGATTTGCTACCAAAAGGCTGGAGACGTCAACCGTTCCCCTACTGCTTGCAGAAAGAAAGGCGAAAAAAGCCTCCAAAACAGTTCTCATCTATCTGCAGTTGGATGGACAGCCTGTAGATTCTACGAAATGGTTCCAAAAAAGCCCCTGGATTCCTGCATTAAAGAAGCCGGATGGCAAAGGTGGTTTTACGGAAATCGATTGGAGCAACCTCAGCGGTTCGTTTGATCCCGAATGGCGAATTTTTGCCCGCTCCACCAGTGACTCCAAAGGAGCGGCCATGGCGTACCTCACCTCTCTTGATGTGATGGAAAAGCTGAAAATGGAGCCTAACTTCAACATCAAGGTGATCATGGACTTTGAGGAAGAGCTAGGCTCACCAAGATTGCCGGGCGCAGTGGTTGCCTACAAGGAAGACCTGAAATCCGACATGCTCATCATATTCGACGGGCCCAGACATGTGAGCAACGAGCCTACGCTGACCTTTGGAGCCAGAGGCATTGCCACCATCACGCTCCATACATTTGGCCCGAGGGTAGCCCAGCACAGCGGTCACTATGGCAACTACGCCCCTAACCCAGCACTCAACATGGCTCAGTTGCTTGGCAGCATGAAGGACAAAGACGGCAGGGTCGTTATTCCTGGTTTTTACGACGGGATAACCTTTGATGAAAAAACCAAAGCCATTATGGCCAGCGTGCCTGACGATGAGGAATTTATCAAAAAGAAAATTGGGATTGCCGACATCGACAAAGTAGGCACAAACTACCAGGAGTCAATACAATACCCTTCCCTGAACATCAGAGGCATGTCGTCTGGCTGGGTAGGAAAAGAAGTGCGCACCATTGTGCCGCCAACCGCTACGGGCGAAATCGACGTGAGGCTGGTCATGGAAAGCGACCCGGAAAGGTTGATTGGGCTGATAAAAGAGCACATCAAAAGCCAGGGCTACTACGTAATTGACAACCGTGAGCCGACTGAAGAAGAAAGAATGTCGAAGTCGAAAATAGTTTCATTTGACTACGAAGTAAGTTACAAAGCTTTTCGCACCGACTATGACACAGAAGTGGGGCAATGGCTGGTGAAAGCCATGACAAAGGCATTTGGTACTGAACCCATTATGATTCGAACAGGTGGTGGCTCAATCCCTATCTCGCCTTTTGTTACTACACTTGGAATTCCGGCAGTGCTGGTGCCAACGGTTAACCCCGACAACAATCAGCATAGTCCCAACGAAAACATCAGGCTGGGGAACTATGTCGATGCGATAAAGACATTTACTGCTATTATGACGGAGAAGCTTTAGTGCCCTCATAAAAAGAATAAGAAAATGGTCAATCCATACTTCGAAAAATTCAAAGTGAGAGCCGCTGAAATTGGGCCAAATGGGAAGGCCAAATTCCCCGTGCTGATCAACTTTTTTCAGGAGGCAGCCTGGCAGCATGCAGATGCACTTGGCGTGTCAGTTCCAGCGCTCATGGAAAAAGGGCATACGTGGGTGTTACACCGGTTGTTTCTCAGGGTGGTGAAGCCTATAGAAAAAAATGAGGTGGTCGAGGTGGAGACCTGGCCGTCAGGCATCGAAAAGTTCTTCACGTTCCGGGACATGAGGTTCAAAAACGAAAAGCAAGAGCTGGTGGCAGAGGGTTGCACAGCCTGGGTAGTGATTGATATTGAAAAAAGACGGCTCATTCCCGTGCCTGACTATATCACGGGTGGCAACTTCGTTATTGAAAACAATCACCTCCCCCACCCCACCGACAAGCTGCCGTCGCTGGGAGAGGCTGGCAGTGGCCCCGAGTTCAAGGTATATTATCAGCACCTTGATCAAAACAACCACGTCAACAATGTTCATTACCTGGAATGGATGCTGGCCTCTCTGCCTCAAGACTACCTACTGCATATGAGTTTGAAGGAAATCGACATCCAGTTTAAAAGTGAATGTGTGCTAAACGACGAAATAACAGCTGAATTTCAGCAACTGTCGGACACTGAAATAATTCACAGTTTGAAAGAAAAATACAGCAAAAGAGAAGTGGCAAGGGCTCTGACTAGCTGGGAGGAGAAGTAGCGGCTCCCGCCAGTCGACCGTTCCCCAAAAGGCTTGCCCTTCCTGTTCATAGCTGCTAAAATATTTAGAAGCAAATGAGAGAGTTCAAAGAATTAAAATGGCTTCAGTTGCTAGTCATTAACTGGTGGGGCATCAGCATCCTTCTTCTCCTTTTTCGCCTTTATGCCCTGGTTGGAGTTAGCCAGGAGCATCTTGTCACTATTGGTGACACGGGTCTCACGTTTGTGGCAGGCATGGCCAACGATATGGTCACAGCTTTGTGCATTACACTCGCATTATCGCCGATCGTGTTGCTTCTCCATTTTGCAGCTCCCAAATGGCCTCTGATTTGGCATCTTCCTTCTTACATTTCTGTCGCTGCACTGAGCTTTGGACTGGAGCGGTACTTTGTTAACGAAATGACTCCTCTGGGTGCAGATTTTTGGGCCTACTCTGGCGAAGATGTCGCCGCCGTTATTACTGCCTCGGTTCAGGTAGATGCCATCCTTGTACTTGGCATCGTGATTTTGATGCTCTCGCTTCTTTTTGTGGTTTATATGAGCAAAAAAGCATTGCCAGGCTACAAAAGAACCTATTCATGGGTTGCCCTTTTTGCATTGTTACTTTCAATACCATTAAGTCTCCTTTCGTCACGCTTCGAGAGCCTGCAAAACCAATACCTTGCGGCTAGCAGAATGGGCTATTTTATTCGTTATTCAGTCGGCTCGCTGGGACTTTTTGATAGCCAATCAACTATCGCCTTAGGGAAATACCCATTTGAAAAATCATTTATTGACGCTGACGTACTGGGCCCGCACTTTGGAGACTTTGACGCACCCCCCAACCTTATTTTCATACAAGTGGAAGGGTTGGGTGGCAATTTTACCGGCGCTGGAGCTTCCATGAAGGGGTTCACCCCATTTCTCGATAGCCTGAGTGAAAAGAGCCTTTTCTGGCCTAATTGCCTGAGTACGACAGGCAGAACATTTGGGATAGTGCCGGCCTTGTACGGCTCCTTGCCATTGGGCGACACCGGCTTCATGGACCTGGGCCCTGACTACCCCTCCCACTTCACCCTGATTAGCTGGCTAAAGGACAATGGGTATTCGACGTCCTACTTTTACGGCGGCAATATCAACTTTGATAAAACTGACATTTTCCTTGAATACCAGGGTGTCGACAACCTGATTTATGAAGGTCGGTTTCCTGAATCCTACAAAAAAATGGAAGCCAACACTGATGGTTTTAGCTGGGGATATCCTGACAAGGCTCTTTTCGACTTGTATGAAAAAAGCATCCCCATAGAGGCCGGGCCACGTATGGATATGCTGATGACGATAACCACACACGAACCTTTCAAAGTGCCAGAAGCGAGTGTATACACTGCAAAATTCGATAGCGTGGTGGCAGGGTTTGACAACAAAGAGCTTTATGTAACCTACCGCAATATCTTTGAGACTTTTCTCTACTTCGATGACGCACTAAGAATTCTTTTCGACAAGCTCTCAAAAAGAGCGGACTGGAAAAACACTATCGTGGTCATTACAGGAGACCACAGGGTGATTCCGTTGCCACAAGAAAGCCAACTGGACAGGTTTCACGTTCCACTGCTGATCTATTCTCCCGCTCTAATGCATGGCCAAACATTTAAAGCGATGGCTAGCCATGCGCAGGTTACACCGTCTTTTGTGAGCTATTTCAAATCAAAATACAAGTTCCCCACAGAAAGTAAACTGCCGTTTATTAGTGGCACATTGCCAATTAAGACTGACTTCGAATCACACCTTTCCTTGCCGCTGATGCGCAACAAAGGAACGTTAGACATTTACCTTGACAACGACACACTATTGGCCAACGATAGATTATTCCATGTAACGAGCAGGCTAGCGACCGAGCCGGTTGATAACGCCGCAGGAAAAAAGCGAATAAAGGAAAAACTTAGAGCTTTTAAGCAAAACCAAAATGTCGCTTTGAATGAAAATCGGCTTTGGGAATACAATGCTGGCAAGAGTGCCAAACAGTTTGTGCTCAGCGACTCGGCCTTTCAATGGCTCGAAGAACTCGGCGTCAAACAAATAGGTTCCGACAGCCAGTTATACTTAGCCAAGACTCTGGCTCAAAAAAAAGAATACGAAAAAGCCCGGTGGGTGGCTGGCTACCTTCTCAACAATAGCCCCAACTATAGCGATGCACGTATACTGATAGGCCGAACATTTGCCTGGGAAGGGAAATATAACCTGGCAGCGCCAATACTTAAGGAAGGGCAACGGCGCAGTCCTAACTATGAAGATGTATACCTCGCCCTGGCTGATGTCTATTTCTGGGATGGCCAACTCGACTCTTCCCTGGTTTGGGCACAAGAGGGAAAAAAAAGGTTTCCTAATTCTACCGAGTTGGAAGAAAAGATAAAAAGGTTGAGCACCGTAAAATAAGCTATTGATAGTGGGCCGTTTTAGGAAAATCACATGAATCATTTGACGTAAACAATATTGCCGCCATACTTTTTTCAATTGACACATAATTCACCTTACTTTAAAATTATGCATAAAGCCAATTCAGTACTTGCTTTCCTCTGTTTATTGCTTCTCGTATCTGCCAATGTGAAAGCGCAGCAGGCAGACTCTTTGGCGGCGTATGATTCGGACGAATTGTTTGCTAAGGGCAGGGAGGCGTCTTTCGGCGGAAACCGTGAGAAAGGAAGGGTTTACCTGATGAAGGCGCTTGAAAAAAGTCCCGGCTATGCGGAGATAAGGGTTTTCCTTGCCAGGACATATTTGTGGGACGACATGCCAGATAAAGCCAAAGAAACACTTGCACCACTGCTCGACCAGGAACCCGTGGATTTGGGTGCGGCCAAGGTGATGTTTGATGCTGCCTATTGGAATGACGATTCGGAAACTGCTTTGCTGTGGGCCAACAAAGGGTTGGACAAAAACCCCACAGACAAGGACATGCTTATTAACAAGACAAAAGCCCTCGGTGACCTGGAAAGGTACGACGAAGGGCTGGAGGTGCTCGACATCCTCTTGCAGCGGTTTCCCGGCGACAAGGCGGTACTTTCTCTTTGGGAGACTTTCAAAACCGCCAGGCGTGCCAATTCCATCACCGCTTCTGCCAGCTACGACTTTTATTCAAAGATATTTGGTAATGCCTCCCTCTACAGCCTGCAGTATGGCCGAAGAACTAGCATCGGCAGCATTTTTCTCAGAGCGAACGAATCCAACCGTTTCAGTACCAACGGATGGCAAATTGAAGCTGACGCCTATCCTTCCATAGCAAAAGGAGTGTACGCCTATCTCAATTATGGCTTTTCACCCACGTCACTTTTTCCGAATCACAGAGCAGGGGGCGAAGTTTATGTAAGTCTTCCATGGGCATTCGAAGCTTCAGGAGGGTTTCGTTATTTGTACTTCGGCAAGGATTCCGGTTTCATCATGTACACAGGAACCCTTGGCAAGTACTATAGGAGCCTGTGGTTCTCTGCGAGGGTTTTCATAACACCCGACCCGGCCGGGGCATCCAAATCGCTGGGATTACAAGTGCGCCGGTATTTCAGCAATGCAAATAACTACGTTGGTATTACAGGAGGCTTTGGTTTCTCACCCGACTTTCGAAACCTTCAAAGCAATGATGGCTTCAGTAGCTCCGAGATTTACAAACTGAAGGCATGGCGCATAGGTATGGATTATCAGCAGCCAGTGGGAAACAGGTGGCTATTGTCCGGAACCTTAGGCTATGCAAGCCAGGAATACCTTTTTGATGTCGGCAATTACGTTGGTATTTCGTCATGCTCTGTTACGGCCAGGTATCAATTTTAAGCTAACCATGCTACAAATTATTGGTTTGTGCTATACCACATCATTGATCGCCTGACCAAAGTCCTTTTCCATTTCCAGAAACCTTACCATCACTTTAGAAACGAACGCCTCCGACACAATTTCATTGATGTCGTTTTCTGAGGTCAGATCCATTTCGCTCACTTTGTAGGTTTGCTCCAGAAAACCATATTCAAACTTCACCAGGTACCTGCCATTCCATGAGAAGATGGTGATCTTGGTTTTTGGGTGCGGTATTTCGGCTACAACCCGCATTATGGTTTAACTATCTCTACCGAATGAGTCAGATTAATTTCTGAACTAATGGAAGCGGCTACACTGCAATATTTTTCTACTGCCAGGTCAACCAGCTTTTCTACCTCTTCCAACTGAGCGTCAGGCGACACAACTTTGTAGTGCACATGAATGTCAGTGAACCTTCTTGGCTGTTCCTCTCTCCTTTTGCCCGTCACTTCTGAGGTCAGATCAACCAGGGTCTTCCGCCTTTTCTTGATCATCGACACCAAATCGACTGCTGCGCAGCTAGTGATGCCTGCCAGCAATAGTTGTGTGGGCGAAAAAGCTTTTTTGTCGTCCTTTGCCAGCATATCGATGTTCAAGATATTGCCAGACTCGTTTTCGGCCTGATACTCCTCATCGGCCACATACTTAAGAGATACTTTCATTTCCTGCATATGCTTACAATTATTTGGGCAAAGCAATAGTTCAAAACTGATGTTATAAACTAACTAATCTATTATTGAAGTCACCGAGGCAAAACTAACACAACTATTGATTCTTATTTGGAAGATTATTCTCTAATATCGGCTCAAAGCAAGGAAGATGGATGTACGAGTTAAGTTTTTAGGAGGTGCGGGGTCGGTTACCGGTTCGAAATACCTATTGGAAATCGATGATTTTAAGCTTTTGGTTGATTGCGGCCTGTTTCAGGGCATGAAGGAATTGAGGCTTCGCAACTGGGAGCCCTTTCCGGTTGATCCTGCAAGCATTGATGCCGTAGTCATTACTCATGCACACATCGATCACTCAGGATATTTACCAAAGCTGGTAAAAGAAGGCTATGCGGGGCCCATTTATTGCACACACGCCACGGCAAGGCTCATGGAAATTATGCTGCGGGACTCGGGCAAGCTGCAGGAAGAAGAAGCCGCTTATGCCAGAAAAAAAGGATATTCCCGTCACGAAAACCCTCTCCCGCTTTACACGCTGGAAGAAGCAGAGCATTCCTTTAGCCAATTTGTCAGCCTCGACTTCGATGACACATTTGAGGTCAGTCCAAATATCAGCCTAAAGTACCTGTATGCGGGGCATATTCTTGGTGCTGCCCACGCTGAGCTTGAGATAAAAGGTGAGCAGCAAACTAAAAAACTGCTGTTCAGTGGAGACATCGGCCGATATGAGAACCGGCTGTTGTACGACCCCGCCAACATTGAGAATGCTGATATTCTCTGGGTAGAATCGACGTACGGTAACAAGGCCAGCCCTGAGACTGATCATAAGGTGGCGCTCAAAAAGACTATTCTGGAAACATTTGATGCCAACGGATGCGTACTGATCCCTGCCTTCTCTGTCGGGCGCACCCAGGACATCCTGCTGCTGCTCGCTCAGCTTTTTCAGGAGAATGCCATTCCTGACTGCCCTGTTTACATTGACAGTCCCATGGCCATTTCAGTCACGGGCCTCTACAGGGAGTTTCACAAACTCCACCGCCTCGACGATGAAATGATATCAAAAGCGCCAGTATTTGATCACCCCAATTTCAAATACGTACGGACACAGGACAGCTCCGAAAATATCAACACCGTGAAAAGAAACGCCATCATCATTTCGGCCAGCGGCATGTGCACTGGCGGCCGGGTGTTGCACCATTTGTTTCATCGTCTTCCGAGAATGAACGATACGGTCATCATTGTTGGCTACCAGGCCGAAGGTACCCGGGGAAGGCGCATTTTGGACAAGGAGCCGCAGATCAAAATATTCGGAGAAATGGTAGACTTGAGGTGTAGGGTAGAATACATCCAGGGATTCTCTGCACATGCCGACCGGAACGAGTTGATACGTTGGCTGAAAAACTTTAAAGAAAGCCCCAAATACACTTTTATCGTGCATGGAGAGAAAGAGGGAGCTGAAGCGCTGGCGATAACCACCAGCGCTGAAATGCATTTTAACACTTATATTCCCCATTACATGGAATCGTTTGACCTTTTCCAGGGCATATGAAACCACTGCTGATCATCGGCCTTCTGCTAGCTGCTGTCGGTTGCAAATCTTCGTTGTCAACCACGAGCGAGAAACAGGGAGTGACCGGCGCAGTTTATTGGATGGAGGGGGATTTTATGCCTCGAATTGGTGAAAAACCCGGAGGAAGTCGTCAACCTATCGTAAGAGAAATTTTGTTCTACGCACCCATCAATACCTCTGATCTTGCAGGAGACCACGGCCCTTTGTATGAAAGTTTACCAGGTGAGCCCATCGCTCAGACCGGTACCGGTGAAAACGGTAGATTCAGGATTTCCCTTCCTGTTGGCACCTATTCAGTCTTCACCAAAGAGCCTGATGGGTTCTTTGCCAACCGCTTCGATAGTAATGGAATAATTAACCCTGTTGAAGTAAAAGCCGGTGCTTTTTCCGAAATTGTTATCGAAATCAACTACAAGGCCGTTTTTTAACCACTTTGGCAGCGACCTTATTGTTCGCTTGAAACATTTTTCAAATATTTTATCACCCCCATGCAACCTCCGGCCCCGGCAGGTGCATCTACCTGTTGAGCGACCTAATCAATGAGGCTGATACTACAAGAATCGAAAACCGAAGAAGCGCTAATCAAGGGATGTCAAAAAGGCAATTCCCGTGATCAGCAGACGCTTTTCGAAAAACATTCGGCCAAAATGATGGGAGTTTGCTACAGGTATGTGAAAGACTCCGACGAAGCGGAAGATGTAATGATCAGTGCCTTTGCCAAGGTATTTGAAAAGCTTGACAGCTTTCGGTTTGAAGGGAGTTTTGAAGGGTGGCTAAGGCGGATCATGGTCAACGAAAGTTTGATGTACCTCCGCCGCAACAAGTCGATGTATGTGGAGGTGGAAATAGAAAAAGCCGACAGGGAACCGGACTTTTCCCAGCTAAGTGACCAGCTGGAGGCCGACGACCTGATGGCAATGATTCAGGAGCTTCCTGTGGGGTACAGGACAGTTTTTAACCTCTATGCCATTGAAGGGTTTAGCCACCAGGAAATTGCTGAGATGATGGAGATAAGCGAAGGCACGTCAAAATCTCAGTTGAGCAGAGCAAGGGCACTTTTGCAAAAGCACTTGTTCGAACAGGAAAAAAAAATGAATGACAAAACAGGAAGCCATGAGCAATAAGAAAATAGATCACTTATTTCGGACAAAGCTGGAAGCACATCCGGTAAGCCCAAGTCCCGAAGCATGGGCCAAGCTGCAAGGGAAAATGAACCCTGGCAGCCGAAAAAAAGGAGCGTTTTGGATGTCGGTAGCGGCTGCGGTCTCAATGATCCTTGTCGCTGGGTGGTTCATTTACAGGCAATCGACAGGTGAGCTCAATAGCCCCAATACCCTGGCAGGTATTGATAACACAGAAAAAGTGACCACCCCAGAAAACACGAATCCGGCATTAGCCGACGATCAAACGCCCGATAATATGATAGCAGAAACGCAAGTTGGCTCAGAGGAAACTACGGAAGTGGCCGCTGCTAACGAAGGACTGACGACGGAGAGTAAAGCCCATGCGCCTGCGAAAAAAATAAACAGACCCGTGCAACCTGCTACCACACAAGTGGCATCTACCACTCAAAAGGAAGAAATAAAAACGGAGGCACTCATAGCGCTGGAAGATGTAAACAAAGTGACCGAAGTGACCGAAGACATCACTGTTCCTGAAACACTTGAGATAGAAAAGATTGAAAAGAGCCTGATGGCCAATGCTCAGGCACCCCTGGAGCCGATGGAGGTAAAGATCACCTTCAAGGCCGATGAGGACGAAGATAGATTTCTTGAGCCAGTACGTGAACTGATGGCTTCCGATGACGGAAAGGAAAAGAAGAATGGATTTAACAAGCTCCTGGCTTCCGCCCGAACATTCAGCAACAGAGACATTCTGGCTGAGCTCCGGGAAACCAAAGACGGGCTTTTAAGTGGAAGTTTGAAAATTGGAATTACAAAAAACGAAAAGGTCAATAACTCAAAATAAACAATTATGAAAAAATTATCATTATCTCTACTGGCTGTGCTGATAGCCATTGGCTTGTCAGGCACTTCAGCAAAAGCTAACTCGGAAGGCATGGACACCATCCTGATCGAGCTGGGGCAAAATAGCAAGATCATCCTTGTGGTGAAGGATCAGAAAGACCTGGAAACCATCAAGAACTACGACATCAATAAGATGCTGAAAGATTTGAAACTGTCGATCGATTCTTCATCAAGCGAAGTGAATTATTTGCAGATCACTGATGAGTCGGGCACCAGGTACTTGCAAGACACTACCATTGTGTGGAGCAACAACGAATACCCCAGACACAAAGCTGAAATCAACATCGGTAACAAAAAGCTGGAAGTGGCGGCTGACGACTGGGACGACATCGAAGACGAATTCGACAATGATGACCTCGAAGTGAAAAAGTACGAATATGTAGAGGATCGTCGGTACAGAACCAAGCATTCGTTCAATGTTGAGCTCGGCATGAGCAACTGGCTGGAGGATGGCAAATTCCCCAACGACAACAACCAGCAATATGCTGTGCGCCCCTGGGGTTCGTGGTTCGTAGGATTGTCGAGCATCAACAAGTCGCAGGTAGGTGGGCCGTTGTTTGTGGAGTGGGGCTTCTCGCTCAACTGGTACAACTGGAAGTTTGATGATGACAGAACCACACTTGACAAAACACCTGAAGGGCTGAGCTTTGGAACAATAGACCCGAATCTTAACCCGGTGAAAAGTAAACTCTCGGCTACCTACCTCAACGCCAGCTTCGTTCCATTGCTCGATTTTGCCAAGGGAACCAGAAAAGTAAAAAGCTTCGAAAGGGGGAGTTTAAAATATACTTCTTATAAGAAAAGAGGCATCAGGATTGGCGCCGGTGTGTATGGTGGCTACCGACTAGGCAGCAGCACCAAGGTGAAAACTGAAAGCAGCAAAGACAAAGAAAGAGGCAGCTATTACATGAACAACTTCCGATATGGTGTAAGAGCACAGTTTGGCTACAAGGGCCTCGACTTCTTTGCCAACTACGACCTCAACGATGTGTTTGTGAGCGGAAAAGGGCCATCTTTGAACGCTATCAGCTTCGGCATCATCTTATAACTCATTGCCCAATTAATTTCAAGTCCGAAGAGGCTGACTCACTTTTGAGCAGCCTCTTTTTCTGTTGTTTAAAAATTCAAAGCTATTCTAGCAGCCTTGCCTTAACTTAGCGCCATGGATGCACACTCAAACCCATGGACAAAGATCTCGACCAAGAAAATTTATGACAACCCCTGGATCGAACTGGAAGAATCTCAGGTGCTAACACCGTCGGGAACGCCCGGAATTTATGGCAAAGTTCATTTTAAAAATAAGGCAATAGGCATCATACCTATTGATGGAGAGATGAACACCTGGCTGGTAGGTCAGTACCGCTTTCCCCTTGATGAATATTCATGGGAGATTCCTATGGGAGGCGGGCCGCTGGAGATCGATATTCTTGACTCCGCCAAAAGGGAGCTTAAAGAAGAAACCGGGCTTTCCGCCCGCAAGTGGACCAATATACTTCGCATCCATACGTCCAACTCAGTCACCGACGAAGAAGGGTTTATATTTCTGGCCGAAGACCTTGCTGAGGGTAAAACCGAGTTCGAGGAAACAGAACAGCTGATCATCCGTAAACTACCATTTGGTGAAGTATTGGAAATGGCGATGAGGGGCGAAATAACTGATAGCCTGAGTCTTGCCGGCATCTTCAAGGCCGCCCGCTTAATGAATTTGTAATTTTTTTGACTATAGCGCTTTCATGGCAAACCCTTATCCCTGGTCGTACTACCTTCGAAACAATATCAAGCTGGCTTACCCGGTTATGCTGAGTCAGCTTGGGCACATTTCCGTGAGCGTGGCCGACAGTGTAATGGTAGGTCAAATAGGCGCCTTGCCACTGGCAGCTGCTTCTCTCGGCAACAGCCTTTTTGCGGTCTTTATGCTTTTTGGCATAGGTGTTTCTTATGGGATCACACCACTAGTAGCCTCTGCCTACGGCGAGCAAAATGCCGGCAAATTACTGGACCTGCTGCGGCATGGCGTAGTCAGCAACTTTCTCATGGGGTTATTTCTTTTCGGCCTGATCGTAGGCGTTTCTCCGATTTTATATCACCTGGATCAGGAGGCCGATGTTGTCGAAAACGCCATACCCTACCTGGGAATCATCGGGTTTTCCATCGTTCCCCTGATGGTGTTTCAGGCTTTTCGGCAGTTTACCGAAGGGCTCCACCTCACCAGACAGGCGATGACCATCTCTATCATCGGAAACCTCTTCAATATCTTTCTTAACTACCTGCTGATCTACGGCAAATGGGGCTTTCCGGCACTCGGACTGAACGGAGCTGCCATTGCCACGCTGGTAGACAGGGTATTGATGGCCATTGCCATGGGCTACTTTGTCTTTCGCTATCAAAAATTAAGGCCCTACACCATCGGCTTCCATCTAAAAAATCTCTCGAAGGCCATTTTCAAAAAACTATTGGCGCTTGGCATCCCTTCGGGTATGCAGTTCATATTTGAAGTGGGTGCCTTTGCAGCAGCAGCCATCATGATTGGGTGGCTGGGTGCCAATGCGCTGGCTGCCCATCAAATTGCCCTCAACCTTGCAGGCGTCAGCTATATGGCTGCTACCGGCATTGCAGCTGCTGCCAGCATAAGAGTAGGCTTTTACCTGGGCCAAAACGACTACGTGAACATGAGAATGGCCGGCATGGCAAGCTTTATTATGGCCATGATTTTCATGACTGTTTGCGGGATCACCTTTGTGCTTGGGCGTAACTTTTTTCCTTCGCTATACATCGACGATGCCGAAGTCATTTCGCTGGCTGCGGGCATGCTGGTGGTAGCCGCCTTCTTTCAAATCTCCGACGGTGTGCAAGTAGTTGGGTTGGGGGTGCTAAGAGGACTGTCCGATGTAAAAGTGCCGACTTTGGTGACTTTGGTAGCCTACTGGGTAATCGCCTTGCCAACCGGCTATGTGCTCGGCTTTGTCTTTGATCTGGGCACAATCGGGGTCTGGATTGGGCTTCTTTTTGGCCTGTCGATATCAGCCGTTGCCAACTTCACTAGGTTCAAAGGTCTCAGCAAACGGCTACGCACGCAGGCTCAAGAGAAGGCTGCAATTGTAGATGATAACAGCCAGGAAGCAGTCGCCAAACCGGTCGCCTGAAAAAAAAGATTATTTTCTTGAGTATCCGGAACGATGGTATCTCCAACTCATTCCCAACTGGAAATTGAAAACGCTCGTCCGGTCATTCACTTCCGCCACATTGGAGCCAAGCACTACCTCAGGAAAGTCGTCAATTTCAAAAGGGAAATAGGCATTCACTCTAAAAAAGGGTGATACGCCAAAGTTTTTGTTAAAGTAAACATCGTACCCAACGCCAGCTCCAAAAAAAGGCACCATTTTACTTGGCTTGTAGGGCTCTCCGTCAAGACCGTTCTTAAGCTCCAGGTCTTGATAGACACGGGGCAGCATATATGAAACGCCCGGGCCGGCCATCATATAAAAGTCATGAGCAAAACCCTTCTGTACTCTTTTTCCCAGCTCAAACACATAGACCTCGGCCGACACTTCGAGCGTAATAAAATGCATGAGCAAATCAATTTCATACAACTTATTGTCTGTCACACTTCTTACCCGCTTATAAACCAGCTCAGGCGTGATGAAAATATGATTGCCGATTTCATAGTCAAATTCAAATCCAGCAAAGAATCCATTTTGCAACAATGGCTGATTATTGTCAAACTGTGGATGCGCAAGATTGTAGTGCCTCACCACCTCATTCCAGCCAATTCCATTCATATAGTTGTACCCCCCAAGAAAACCAATACCAACCTCAGATTGAGCGAAGGAGGCCCCGGGGGCTATCAACATTATTAAAACTAAGATTCTCTTCATGAGATACTTTTTAGTATTTCGTATGCAGCACGGTAGCCCGTTTCCATAGCACCATGCACAGTCCCGAAGTGGCCCTCGTTGTGGGTAGCCTCGCCTGCAAAATATATTTTGTTATCAATGGCACTAGCCAAAATTTCCCTCGCTCCCTCGCTCCCAACTTTGGGGTAAGAATAGGCTCCCTTTGTAAACGTGTCCTTTGACCAGTCCATCACATAGCTCTGAGTTAAGAACTTAGTTGCCTGCCCATTAAACATCTCATCTAGATCTCTTAGTGCGTAGGCTACCGCATCGTTGCCCAGTTCACTTAACGTAGCGCCCGCTGAGCCATTGGCTTCACCCACCAGCACGTTGTTGAAAAATATAAGATCATCGTCAAACTCAGACCTTTTCCCCCAACCTGGCGCTTTGTAAACAGGTATTATTCCACCAGGATAAACTGTGCTTGTTTCATCACCCCAGAAATTTTGACCAAAGCGCATGAAAATCTTCACGCTTGCATCCATGCCAATACCGTCCATGGCGAGCAGTTTTTCCTCAGGCAAAGCTGGGCTAAATGATATCCTCCCTTCTTTGAGAATCGGTAATGGAACGGTGACGATGACCTTGTCTGCCTCATAAGTCTGATTCGCATCATCAGTCAAAACCACCTTTCCGCTGCTGTAGTCTATGGACTTAATAGGTGTATTTTGTCTTATTTTAGAGCTAATAGGAGAGTATTGAATATCCAGCACCTCGCTAAATGATCTGCGTCGCAAAATGATCTTTTCATTTCCTGAGGTCCGCTTTGCCAGTGCTTCGTTGTAGCCAGCAACACTCAGCAAATCCAGGTCAGTGCCAAATTCATTAGCGATAAAAGAGTTCAACAGCGTGAGTGATTCATCAGACAGTGGCTCTTTGTCGAGATAGTCTGACAGTGAAATGTCAGGCCCGCTGTAAAGTGGAAGCTTTTCTATGACTTTGCTGGCAGCTCTGAACGATGTGTTCGAATTAGCTTCGCTCTCTTCAATGATCTTTCCCGTCAGTTGGTAGTAAGTTTTGCCTCTGTCCTGATAGTACTCAAAATTGGAAATGCGAACCGCATCATAAAAAACGGAATTCACTCCCCGCACGTGGTCGGCACCGAGCTCTAAAGGGTATCCGGTAAATTCATCAAGCGCCTTTATTCTACCCCCAACTCTGTTGGTAGCCTCCAACACCTGTACGTCAACACCATTTTTGTGCAGGATATAAGCAGCATGTAAGCCGGCGGCTCCAGCTCCCACCACAATCACTTTTCCTCCAAAACTGAGGTTGGGAAACAAATCATCCTGCGTTTCACAGGACGACAGCACTGATGGCAGAACGTATCCCGCCGGTAAGCTCAGAAGTAGTTTCCTCAAAAAGGAACGCCGATTATTCATTCAATAGAGAAGTCAGTATGCTGAAAAACGATGAAAACTTAACCAAATTTAAGCAAAGGCCCAATATTTTACTATTCGAAGAAAAAAATGCACTTATAAAAGCTCTTATGCTGTTAGGAGTGCTGCTCCAAAAACACCGGCACTATCGCCCAATTTCGGCCTCAGAAACGGTGTTTCCAGCCGGGGATTGAACAGGTGTTTCTCAGCTTCCTTTACACCTTTCGAGTACAAAAGGTCAATATTACCCACTCCTCCGCCTAACACAATTGCGTCGGGATCAACAATATTTACTATCACGGCAATGGCTTTTCCGAAGAATTCAACCATTCTGTCCATCGTTTGGACAGCTGCCTTATCATCTCCCGTTTTAGCCCGCTCTACAATTTCAGGGAGCTTTCGTTTCTCACCAGACAAGCTCTCATAGTATTTCTGAAGAGCTGGGCCAGACAAAACCTGCTCAACGCAACCAGTATGCCCGCAATAGCAGGGCCCTCCTGATGCATCAAGGAAGTTATGGCCCCATTCACCGGCGATGCCATGGCGACCATTCGGTACTTTACCATACATCACCAGGCCTCCACCCACACCTGTGCCGAGAATGACACCAAAAACGACTTTCGCATCCGGCACCTTCTCGGGCACTGCACCCCACAAGGTTTCCGCAATGGCAAAGCAGTTGGCGTCGTTGGCCATGGCTACAGGAATTCCGAGCTGCTTTTCAATATCTTGCCGCAGGGGTTTTCCATTGAGGCAAGTGGTATTAGAGTTTTTCAATGTATTAGTAGTTGGATCCATGGCACCTGGCGTTCCAATACCAATACTTTCAGGGGTAAGGCCACTTTCCGTCTTGAGCAAATCAACCAATTTGCAAATTTGCCCAACGATATGATCGTATCCCCTGTCGGCCTCAGTAGGCAGTCTCAGTCTGGCAATGACGTCCGGCCTTTTATCTGAAGAGATAATGACGCCTTCTACCTTTGTGCCTCCCAGGTCAATACCCCAAAGTGGTCTGCTCATAACAAAAACTTTTGCCGAATATAGCCCAATAAATAGCTGTATTGCAAAGAGCGCACATTAAAATCCCGTTCACCCAACAAGCTCCCATCCCTTTCTGTAAGTCCTTTTAACAAACTGATTGGCTTCGTCAAAATTTGTCACTTTCATATTTTCAGCATCCCAAAGCAGCTTTTTCCGGCCAGGGTATCCCTTTCCTCCCTTGATTTGATAGGCTCTGAGAGCCACGTTGCCCAGCAAAATGGCCTCAGTAAACGGCCCGCTATAGTTAAATGGCGAGCTAGGCACTCCTTTGCCATAACCCGCCATAGCTGCGTCAACCCAATTGGCGTAATGACCATCAACTCCTTTCGGAATTCTTGGAATTGTCTCAGGGGGAAATGTTTCCGTCTTCATTCTCGACGACGGAAGCAGCCTGGGCTTTCGCCCCCACATGCCCGTGATGATTTTTCCTTTGGTACCCTCCATGATGAGCCCGCCGTCCACGTCGCCCATTTCTTCATCGGGAAGCAATTCCAACGGCCTTTCCGGCCGAAGGCCACCGTCCATCCAGGTGAGCCTGATGTCCCCTTTGCCGTCAGTTCTGGGAAATGTAAAGTGTATAATGGAAGAAGGTGGGCAGCTATCAGGATAGTCGGCCTCTACAAAAAAATCGGACCAGATGGTGGAAGCACTGCATTCAACATCAGAGGCATATTTCACGGGTAGTATTCTGAAAAATGGGTCAAGGATATGGCAGGCCATGTCGCCCAGTGCCCCGGTGCCATAGGGCCACCAGCCCCGCCAGTTGAACGGATGATAGGCTGGGTTGTAGTCAACAAAATCGGCACAGCCTATCCACAAGTCCCAGTCGAGCTCTTTTGGGGTATCAAATTTACCCTTCGGCGTGGGCAGCCCCTGAGGCCAAACAGGGCGGTTAGTCCAGGAGTGAACCCGGGTAACGTCGCCAATCATGCCTGCGTCGACCCATTCCTTTACTGTGCGCACATCGTCACCAGAGCCCCCCTGGTTGCCCATTTGGGTTACCACCTTGTATTTCTCCGCTGCCCGGGTAAGGAGCCTGGCTTCGTAAATATTGTGAGTAAGCGGCTTCTGCACATACACATGCTTGCCCATTGACATCGCCCGCAGAGCCGGATGTGCATGCATGTGGTCGGGCGTGGTGACGGACACACCGTCGAGGTTCTTTCCTTCCTTGTCGAGCATGATGCGCCAGTCTTTGTAGTAGGTGGCTCCCGGAAAACGCTTGACCGACTTTTCAGCGCTCTTATCATCCACGTCGCAAAGGGCGATGACTCTGGCATTTTTGCAATCACCTATGCCTTTCATGTCGACTTCGCCTTTGCCCCCTACCCCTATCCCTGCTGCGTAGAAAGTGTCGCTGGGAGGAATGAATCCTTTGCCTCCAAGCACAAACCTTGGCACAATGGTGATGCCCGAGGCAATTAATGCAGCGTTTCTAATAAAAGATCTTCGTGGGGCTGAATTGCCAGACTGGTGATTTTTCTTTGATCTTGACATGACAATTAGAGGGCGTTTCTGGTTTCAATTTACATTTTTCAGGCATTCTTTTGCCAATGCCGTATTATTGTTCACAAATTGATCTATGCTGCTACCGTTTTTCAATAAAGGAGTGATAGAAGCTGGCTGTGATGAAGCAGGCCGTGGCTGCCTGGCCGGGCCTGTGGTGGCTGCGGCAGTCATCCTTCCTCCCGATTTTCATCACGAAGTGCTCACGGACTCGAAGCAGTTGAGTGAAAAACAACGAATGGCACTCAAAGAAGACGTGAAATCGGCTGCAATTGCCTGGGCAGTAGGCTGGTGCTCCCCTGAAGAAATAGATAAGATCAATATACTGAACGCCTCGTTTGTCGCCATGCACAGGGCGGTAGACCAGCTAAAAAAGGTGCCTGAGCATCTGCTGATTGACGGCAACAGGTTCAAAAAATATAAAGAACTGCCCCACAATTGCATCATCAAAGGAGACAGCCTTTACTACAGCATTGCGGCGGCTTCCATTCTTGCCAAAACCTACCGGGACGAATGGATGGAGCAGCTTGGGGAGGAATTTCCAGCTTATCGGTGGGCCAAGAACAAGGGCTACCCGACCATGGATCACCGGGAAGCGATACGGGCACACGGCATTACGCACTACCACAGAAAATCTTTCAGGTTGTTGCCTGAACAAATGGAGTTGTTTAAATAGCGTCACAAATTCAAAAAAATGCCTTACACCATCCATCAACAGCTGGCCTACAATGTATGGGCCAATGAAGAACTTGCCAAAACCGTCGACCGGGTAACAGAAGAGCAACTGGTGCAGCCAGTGCTGAGCAGCTACCCTACGCTCAGAGAGACCCTCCTGCATATCTGGGAAGCCCAGTTGATTTGGCCATCACGCATGCAGAACAAAGTGATGGACAAGTGGCCCCGGCTTTCGTTTGTTGGTGGAAAAAAGGAGGTGATGGAGGCGTTGGTTACCTCAGCAAAAGACATGCAGAAGTTCGCCTCGGAGGCGGGGTCGGAGTTCCTGGCTGAAAAAATGATCTACCGTAACATGAGGAACATGCCGTATGAAACCGTTAAGGAAGAAATACTTTTTCATGTAGTAAATCACGGCAGCTACCACCGGGGCCAGGCTATCACAATTATCAGAGGCCTGGGTATTACCAAAATTGACAATACAGACCTGATCACCTACCTGCGCATATCTGCCGGCCAACAGGTTTAGTCGCAGGTGGCATTTTTCACAAAATACCCCGCCAATTTTGATTAGACGATAAGTTGCAAGCCGGTGGGGCAATCATCTCTTCCTTTCAATACATTAATTTGCTAGATTGTAAGGTATACGGGCCAGTCCTAACCTCTCAGCCGGCCCATTGCTTAACTAAATGAGTACAAAACCTTACTTACTATGAATTACAACCGTAGAGATTTCATCCGTACTGCCGGAGCGGTATCAGCAGGCGCACTTATTTTGCCACAAATGGGATGTGGAAGTGGCAAAAGTGGTGCTGAAACTGCTGCCGAAGGCGCAGCAGCCACTGCCGAGACCATCGCCAAGCCGACTCTTGATAAATTTGGTATCCAGCTCTATTCAGTCCGTGATGTGATCCCCGCCGACCCAAAAGGCACCATGAAGCAGCTGGCTGGTTTTGGTTACAAGCAGTTTGAAGGCTATGAAGGCCCTCAGGGCATGTTCTGGGGCATGAGCCACACTGAATTCAAGGCCTATATGGATGAGATAGGCGTCAACTTCATTTCCAGTCATTGCAATGTGACCGAAAATTTTGAAGAGAAATGCGCCCAGGCCGCCGAAATAGGTATGAAACACCTGATTGCTCCCTGGATCGGCCCACAAAAGACCATGGACGACTGGAAGGTGGTAGCCGACAAGTTTAATGCTTGGGGAGAAACAGCCAAAAAAGCCGGCATCCGGTTCGCCTACCACAACCATGGCTACACTTTCGAAGCACTGGAAGGGCAAATGCCACAGGACTTCCTGATTGAAAATACCGACCCTGCCGTGGTGGACTTTCAAATGGATATTTTCTGGGTGGTGACGCCCGGAGCTGATCCGATAGCTTATTTCGAAAAGTACCCGGGCCGCTGGGTATCCTGCCACATAAAAGACCGTGAAAAAGATGCCCCTGCTGGCGAAGGAGACGCTTCGTGCATCGTTGGCACTGGCAGCATCGACTACGCCAAAGTGCTTTCGGCAGCCAAGGCTTCCGGCGTAAAATACTATGTGGTGGAGCAGGAAAAGTATGCCAACTCTACCCCAATGGACAGCGCCAAAGCAGACGCAGAATATGTGTCAAAACTTGTTTTTGCATAAATTGACCTAACGCAGCCTTTGCTCTGTTCAAAGGCTGCCATTTAATACCTACTTTTCACGTTTACAACTACAACACAATGGATAACTCACGCAGATCCTTTATCAAAAAAAGTGCGCTGGCAGGCACTTTGGCCTTCGTCGGCAGTTCGTTGCTTTCCGAATCGCTTTTCGCCGCCAAAGGCAAGCAGCTCACGGGCCTTCAGCTCTACTCAGTGAGAGATGACATGAAGAAAGACCCGATGGCTACGCTGAAGGCGCTGGCTGACATGGGCTATAAGCACGTGGAGCATGCCAACTACATCGACCGCAAGTTTTATGGCTGGTCGGCCAAAGAGTTCAAGAAAATACTGGACGACCTGGGTATGAAAATGCCCAGCGGCCACACCGTGATGCGCAGCGACCACTGGGACGACAGTAAGAAAGATTTCACTGACGCCTGGAAGTATACCATAGAAGACGCAGCCACTGTTGGCCAGATGTATGTCATCAGTCCGTCGATGACGCAGGGCCAGCGCAAGGAATACGACCAGCTCATGCTGCTAATGGAGCGCTTCAATAAAAGTGGTGAGCTTTGCAAAAAGTCAGGGATGATGTTCGGTTACCACAACCACGACTTTGAGTTCAACGAGAGCCTGAACGGGCAGCTGCTTTATGACATCATCATGAAAAATACCGACCCCAAGCTGGTGATGCAGCAGCTCGACATCGGCAACCTGTACAATGGTGGTGCCACAGCGCTCGAGATCACCAAAAAGTGGCCGGGGCGCTTTGCTTCTATGCACGTAAAGGACGAAATTCTGAGTAAGGAGGGCGGTGAGAAGTATGAAAGCTGTGTGCTTGGAAAGGGAATCGTACCAGTCAAAGAAGTCATTGACATCGGAAAGAAAGATGGCACGATCCACTTCATCATTGAGCAGGAAAGCTATCAGGGCATGGCTCCGCTCGCCAGCATGAAAGAAGACCTGGGGATCATGAAGAAGTGGGGATATTAGAAGAGGGCTTGAAAGCTGAGTATTTGAAGATTTGAAAGAGAGGCGCCAGATGGCGCCTTTTCTAATCATACTACCCTAACAAATTTTCATTCGTAAAACTCGTAGTCATAGTCAATAGTAAACTCCAACTCTTTGTAGAGGTTATAAATCTCTGTTCGTGTCCGCAGGCCCTCGTCGTTATAAAAATGCTCCTTATGCTGGTACATCTTGCCCGCTATGAAATATTCGGACTTTGTCAGCAAATTATTTCCGTAGTAGAAACGATGCTCTTTAGCTCCCTGACTGACAGCAGAAATATTGTTTCCTTCATAGTTGTACCTGATTGCATTTCTGTCGATTGAGGTTTCCACAGACTTTTCACCAGTGTCACTATTATAGTGCCCTGTTTCTTTTATGTAAGCTCCTGAATACATCACCACCTTGCGGTCGGTGTATTCAAAAATATCCTCATAACCCTTCGGTCGCTGGTAGTAGTTGTCCCCTTTTCCATCGATAATCAAGGTATTCATCTGAACCTGGAGGTCGGTCCCAGCCTCAAGTGTCACGATTTTCAATGGCAAACCCTCCTCATACCCTTCCACTGTCGATTCGAAATTAAATGATTCCCATAGCCCTGTCCGTCTCAGTACGGGATGGTGCTTTTTTTGGATCATTTCAAAATACTTCAAAGGCCAGTCATTACCATACAAGATACTATTTTCAGATGCCCCCAATTCTAACCCATCCATGACCAAAGGCACATTAATAGGATCAGGCTCTGTCCAAAACTCCCGACGGAATGGGTTTTTGTAATTGTATGGATAAGTCATGTGCTGGTCTACCCTGTCGATGGTGCCGTCGGGGTGATAGTAGGCAACGGCTATCACCCGGTCGTCTTTGTCCTGGGTATCACTCTGGTGGCTGGTGAAGCGAGTGGTGACGGTTTTAATGTTTTCCATCGCTTTCACGGGATCAGCACTCCTGCTGCCCTCCCATGGCTCCACACAGGCGATCAGCAAGAAAGCCAGCGCATAAAACAAGCTGGTCCAGACCAAACCACGATAGAACTTATGCTCCCTGAATGTATGCAGGCTTTCGATCCTTCTTTTTACACTTTTGGCACTAAAGAAATTGCTCACCCTTTCATAGTAGAGCGTACTCGACAAGTCGATGAGCATGTGAGAATATGCCTTCCTGTCCACATGGTTCATCATGGCCTCATCCGCTTCATATTCTGTATTGAGTCGGATTTGGCTTTTTGTTAGCCATCCTATCGGGTTATGCCAAAACAATGCTGTGTAGACTTCGGAAAGCAGAAGATCGAGACTGTGCCACCTTGTGGCATGCACTTGCTCATGCCTATAAATAATCGATTCCTTTGAGGTATTAAGCAGGCTTTTGCCAATGAAAATAAGTTGAAAAAATGAAGCACCGGTAAAGGCCTCCTTGTCAACAATAAAAAAAGAAGAAAACTCACCATCAACCTTTTCCGCTGATTTCATTAGCCGGTAAACGCCGTACATACTTATGCCGATTCTTACGAGGAAAAATATCACGCCAATTAAATAAACAAACAAGAGGATATCTCCTGTTTCTACGCTGCTTACCTGTTCCACAGGAAGCGCCGCCGTAGCTATTTCAGTTGCTTCGTCCATTGAGGCGGTGCTCACCGGAGAGGTAACCGGCGACGATGTGGCAATAAACGATGAGGCCCTGGGCTCCTCGTGAAAAGACACCGTTAAAGGAGAAGATAAGTGGAGACCGGAAAATGGGATGGCTGCTGACATCAACAGGCAGCTTAGCAGATAGAGCCTCCTGAACTTTACAGAAGTGTTCTTCGACAAGATCAAAAAACCAAAGTAGAGGATGGCACTAGCCCCGCTTACTTCGAGTAGATAGATGAAAAAGCTATTCATGGTTTTTCTTGTTTATGATGTCCTTTAGTTTTTTTGCCTCATCGGCCGAGAGGTCTTTGCTGCTCACGATGAACGACATCAGGCTTTCGTACGAGCCATCAAAATAGTCGCTCATCATGTCCGAGAAAATGCTCCTCCGGTATTCATTCTTGCTCACCTTAGGATAGTACAAGTGCGTTTTTCCGTAGGCCTCATGACCTACCAACCCCTTGCTTTCGAGTATCCTTACCAAAGAAGAAATAGTATTATAGGGCGGCTTGGGCTCCGGCATCAGCTCAATAATGTCTTTTACAAACACTTTCTGCCTGCTCCAGATAATGTGCATGACAGGCTCCTCTGCCCTGGTTAATCGTTCCATGAAATGAATGTATAACTAAAAAATAAGTTATACAACTGAAAAGTCAGTTTTTATTCCACGGTATACTTTTAATTCTAATAAAACGGGATGCATTACTCCATTTTTTGATATTTTTACTGCTCATTACGCTGTATGGACTGGAAAAGCAGGCAAGTCACACTATTAAATACAACAGCTATTCTCTGCCTGGCAGTTGGCTGTTTGTCACTTTCGTGCAGTAAAGAGATTGATACCCAGCCTACTTTTGTACAGGTGCCATTTGCGGGTACATGGATAGTGTCAGAAGCACGAGAGGACGGTGTTCTACAGAATGAATGGCTGGGGCTGGAGCTAACCTTTGAGCAGCTCAAAAAAGACAGCGGAGCCTACTATGTGCCGGCAACGCCTGGCGACTCGGTTTGGGCAAAAAGCGGCGGGTGGCAGGTGATAGACTCGATCCGCCTTGTGAGGGACAACTATGACAACTTAAACATTTTTTTCAACAGAGAAGGCAAACTGCTGACGACGTTCACAATTGAATCGGCAGACACTACTGGTACCTGCCCAGCGTATCCCTGTGCGGGTGATCCTACCGGCACCTGGGTGTTTGCTTTTAATCCGTTGCCAAAAAATTGAATCCCACATCGGGCTTCCTTCTGTCGTTTGGGAAATCCAGGTCTTTTACGGGGTAGGTAAGAACCTCAGCCGACTCGGGTTGGTATCCGCTGTCCTTCTTCGCAATGGTTAGCTCAATGGAATTCAGAAAGCCAAAGCTGTTGACGCTGTCGTAGTTGTTGCCATGCACATGCTGCACATAGTGGGTGGCCCTGGTGGCTTTCAGGAACGGCACGATAGCATCTATGTTCTCTTCTACATTGTGAAACTCTATCAGGAGGAGCTCTATTTTGTCAAGCTTATCGATAATGGTGTCGAGCAGCTCGTATTCGGTTCCTTCCACATCGAGCTTCACCCCATAGCCGCTGCTGTGTTCCAAAAGCTCTCCAAACGACTGCACCTCCGAATTGCTTTCAAGCCCGATGTGCTTTTTGACAAACTGCAGGTTGCCAGAAAATAGCTGCTTCATGCGAAGCATCATCGATATTTTGCCCCACGACTGAGCAGGCGTATCCTGCACACCGAGAAACCTGAAGGGGTACAAGGCGATTTTGCCAAAGTTTTTGAGCACCCAGTAAAGCATGGTGCTGTTGAACCCCGATGTTCTGTCGAAGGCAACGATAGGTAAATCAGGTCGGCGCTCTTTCAACTCTATCTCAAACGACCAATCGTACGAAAGCCCACAAGAGATAAAATGACTGCAATTGGCTAAGCTCCGAGACGAAAAAACGTAGCCCCCATCATAGTTCCTGCCTAATCGTATCAGATCCGCCGGAGCAACAGGACGCAACAGTTCCAAAATTCCCAGGGTTTCTTCCCGCATATCTACTTTCTCTTTCATCTTCAATGGCTAGCTGGCGCAAAACAAAATGCAAATATGCTGGTATTATTCAGTTTTCTGCTAAAAATTCACTCACCGTTTCTTCTTCTTGTAGATATTCTTCAGGTCGTTTTCAAACAGTGTATAGGGATCGTCATAAAACTTCATGAAGTCAGGCACACTTACCTGCCCCGGATACGGCGCATAGTAGTGCGTTGGGCTGCGGATGTCATTGCGCCACACCAGCACGTAGGCGAGCCGCATTTTGTGCATGCGCATGGTCTTGAGCAGCGTCTCTGTCCACCAGGTTTCGTTGGGAATCGACTCCAGGCCTGTCTCCGTAAAAGCAGCCAGCTTACCGGCCTTTCGGGCATAGTCCGACACAATCTTTAGTTTCAATGCAGCCGTGTCAATCGCATAGCGGTTGCGGCCCATGTCGCCATAGTTGTCCATGCCCACCATGTCCACCCATTCGTCGCCAGGATAGCGGGCAAGGTATTTTTCTTCTGTAAGAAACTGATTGTCGGGCGAGAAGGCGTAGATGAAATTGTGTACATCCAGCTCGTCACGCAGGTAGCTAACTGTGAATTGCCACAAGGCGATGAACTCTTCCCGGGTGCAATGCGAAGCACCCCACCAAAACCAGCCACCGTCAAACTCGTGATAGGGCCTGAAGATGACAGGTACGAGCTCTCCATTGGCTCCTTTGATGCTGTGTGCCCAATCGGCTATCCCTTTCAGTATCTCCTTGTATTGTTCGTGGGCCTGCCCGCCCGGAATGATATAACTCACGGCAGGCAGCGACACGGTGTCCCGCCAGTAGAAGCCTCCGCCCGACACGGGGTTCGAAAAGTGCCACGCAATGGTCGTGACACCTCCCCTGTTGTAGGTATCCACCACATTCTTTCTCAGGCGCTCCTTAGCTTGCGCTATTTGCTCTGGTGAACGACCTGAAAAGCCACTGAAATCCACACCCACCATGGCGGGATGGGATCCGGTCACCGATTTCACATCAGAGCGGTCTTCGTCGCCAGCCCAGCCATGTCCGTACTCAGTGGCGTGCTGGTGAGCAAACAGTGTATGTTTTTTGGAAAGCTTCCGAAGGCTTTTGTAGAGCTTCTGCGTTTCTCTTGTGGCGTCCTTATCAATTGGTTTGTTTTTTTGAGCCAAAGCAGTTGATAAAAAAACACCAATAAGGCCAAAGATGAGAAGAATCCGTTTCGTCGTCATGTGGGTGCGTTTAGGTGCAAATCAGTCTCAAAAATACCTCCTCACTCAAAAGGTATCAACTGATTGGTGGCCAATGGTAGGCGTCTTTCGTACCAAAATAAGGGGTGAAATCGCTCGGTGGTCAGCCGACTACAGATCAAATGCCAGAACCGCCCAAGGAGTTTTCATCCTTTGTGGCCGCAAAAAGTGCTAGCTTTCATTCAACAACACGCTACGTCAGGCTTCTTGAGCAAAAGCACCGGCAGCCAACTGTTATTACCCATCTTTATCAGCGATTCCCCGATACAATGAAAAACACAGTCAACCAGACGCCGCTTTTAGTGATAGTGCTTGCCTTCCTTTATGGTTGTGCCAGCGAACCTAAAACTGAGACTGTCCATGAAGCCCCCTCTGCTGCTGTCAAAGCTGAGAGCAAAGGCCCGGAAAATGGCACCCTGCTCATCATTGGCGGTGCCGCCCAAAGCATCTTTTACGACAAGTTCATGGAGCTGGTGGGCGGCCCCGACGAGCCCATTGTGGTCATTCCTACGGCGGCCTCCAGCGATGATTTTGACGAGGCCTACCTCGAAAAGTTCAGGAAAAGCTATACCGACAGGGGCTTTACCAATGTAACGGTGCTGCACACCCGTAGTGCTGAAGAAGCCAACACCGAGGAGTTTGCAGCTCCCATCAAAAATGCCAGGGGCGTGTGGTTCAGCGGCGGCAGGCAGTGGCGCCACGCCGACAGCTACCTGAATACAAAAACGCATGAAGCTTTCAACGAGCTGCTCGGCAGAGGCGGTGTGATTGCCGGAAGCTCTGCCGGAGCCACCATACAGGGTTCTTACCTGGCACGAGGCGACACAAGGTCAAACACCGTCATGATGGGCGACCACGAAGAAGGGCTCGGCTTTGTGACAAACATCGCCATCGACCAGCACCTGTTTGCCCGAAACAGGCAATTCGATCTATTTGAAATACTCGAAGAAAAACCGGAGCTGCTCGGCGTTGGGCTCGATGAGAACACAGGCATCATTGTGCAGGGCGATCAATTCACAGTGTTTGGCGAAAGCTATGTGGCCATTTACGACGGCACCAGGTGGTCGGCGGAGCGAGACACAATTTACCAGCTAGCACCTGGCAGCAAGGAGTTTTACCTATTGAAAGAAGGCCAGGAGTATGATTTGAAGAACCGCAAAGTTATCAACTGACTTGATCTGAGTCCTTAGTAGCCAGCCTGGCTTAACCTTCTGCCTGATGCAATTGGATCAAATTGCCGCAAGTATCCTCGAAAACAGCCTGCGTGCCCCATTCGGTTTTTTTAGGCTTACTTCTGAAAACGACTCCTTTTTCCTTAAGCCTTTGGAAGTCCGCATGGATGTCTTTGGTTCCAAAAACAATGGTCGGCAATCCAGCCTCATATACAGCTTTTTGGAAGGCGTCGGCCCCAAGGTTCTGATTAGGTTCCAGGAGCAGCGAAGTGCCATCTGGCTCATCCGGGCCTGCAACAATCGCCAGCTGCATTTCCGGTATGTACATTTTTTCGACAAAACCCAGCACCTCGGTATAGAACTTAAATGCAGCAATGGGGTCGTTTACAAAGATACTTGTTAGTGCTATTTTCATTTTCTTCTTGCTTAGGATTGCTTTCTTTTCAAGATCAGGGCGCTCACCAGGGAAATGACAAGACCAATAGGAAACACCTCCGAAAAAGTAATAAGCACAACTGCAACGGGGTTTTGGTACATCTCCGCAAAAGTGGCCATTTCAGTAGCCTTGGCAGCCAGTTCCTGTTCGTTAGCACCACCAATTTTCGCCATATACATCACATGCTGGCTGTATTTATCCAGATAATCGGGCATGAATAAATAATAGTCAAAAAGCCACACCACCACATACATCGTTGCTGCGATGAGGCTAATATAAAGCCCTGTTAAAAATGCTTTGCCAAAACCGATAACGCCTCCATTCTGCTTGTCCCTGAATGTTTTGATGCCCACAAAAATGAAGGAGAAGGCGGCGATCATCAGGGCGTAACCGACTACATCGTTGGTCTCAAATTCAGGGTTGGTGTAACACTTATCGGCCATATACAGCATCATGCCCGTGATGATGACGCCAGAAATAAGGCCGAAAACAAGAACTATCTTTTTCATCGTCGTGATTGTTTTTTTGTTGGATGCTGGCAAAGATGCAGGATGGAGCCTGTCAATTAATCACACTTTCGGGTGATTTTGAATTATTCACCCAAAAGGATGAGACCATCAAGCCACAATTCTCAACTTTCTTGCTTTGTCGACGGCCTGTGTTCTGCGGCCCACCTCAAGCTTCTCAAACAGGTTTTTCAAGTGCGTCTTCACCGTGTTCAACGACACAAAAAGCTGATCAGCAATTTCCTGATTACTTTTGCCAGCCGCCATCAGCTGCAGCACCTCGAGCTCCCTTTGGCTAATGCCCGTTTCCTTCAATGCTTCTTCGTTGGCAAGAAAATGCGCTGAATCAACAAGCACAGCTTTCTCTACTATTACCGTTTTAGGGTTCGTGAGCTTGAGCGCCAGCCAGATGCCAAGGCCTGTAAAAAGAAGAGCAAGGCCACCTGCATAAATGGCGAAAGCATTATGGATAATGAGAAAGCGCAATTCCAGCCACCGGAGTACAATGAGAAACAAAGCCATAGAAAGGCCATAAGTGAGGAAGTGTCTGTATTTGGAAACCGATGTCAAACTTGTGCTTTGCAGTTGTTGAGTTCAAATATAAAAATAGCCACAAAATAAAGCTTAAGTACAGCCAGATAGGAGGACAAACGCATTTAAAACTATTTAACTTTGAAATTCTTCTTTTTTACCCTTCCAGGTCGGCCCGTTCCACGTCGGTAACCCTAAAGGGAAAGAAGAATTTCAAAGCTGTTTCACCCTTAAGGGCCGGGGTAGAAAAACAGCTTTGAAAATAATTTATCCAATTTGTTTTAAATGCGTTTGCCCTGAGCCAGATAGGAGGCACCTTAAGGGTAATGGTTAAATAAGCCGTCCATAAAGAGTAGAAACCAAACCGAAACATGCGCCAACCACTTCTACTTGTTTTTGCCATCACTTTATTCACTGCCTGCAAAACCGAGCCCCCGACCTCCATCAACCGCCAGGCCGTTTTCGACCGTCACAACGTCCACATCACCGAAGTAGACACCCTGGCCTCCCTGAGTCTGGGCAATGGCCGCTTCGCCATGACCATGGACGTCACCGGCCTGCAAACCTTCCCCCAGCACTACCAGAAAGGCGTACCCCTCGGCACCATGTCGGAATGGGGCTGGCACAGCTTCCCTACCAACGAGACTTATTCCATCGAGGAAACCCTGGCACCGATCACGTCGCACGGTCGGGAAGTGCCTTATGCCCGGCAGTGGCCTGCTGGCACCAGGGCCTGGGAGGCGGCCAACTACATTCGCCAAAACCCGCACCGGATTCACCTGGCCACAGTGGGCTGGGACATCACCAAAGCTGACGGAACCCAGGCGGCCATTTCCGACATTCAAAACATCGACCAAACACTCGACCCCTGGACAGGAGAGCTCACAAGCCGCTTTGCCGTTGAAGGTATACCGGTGGAGGTGATCTCCTTTATGAGCCAAACAGAAGACCGGCTTGGCGTGAAAGTCAAAAGCCCGCTACTTAACGAAGGCAGAATCGGGCTCACCATCAACTACCCCTACCCCACCGATCAGTTTCAGGATGAAGCCGTGCTCTTCGACGCCGACGAGCCCAACCGTTTGCAAATGACTCAGCCCGATCCTAAGCAGGTAACCATCCGCCGCCAACTTGATACCACCCGCTATTTCACCCAGTTGCAGTCGTCGGTGGCTTTGCCTACAGTCGACGCTACTGACAAAGGCTTTGTCCTCAAGCCTGACTCAGCTCAGGATACCTGGACCTTCGACGTTACTTTCTCTCAAGAAGAAGGGGCAGTTGCAAACAAGGCCTTTGAAGTGTTGCAATCCGAAGCCCATCAGGCACTGACCGACTACTGGAACACAGGCATGATGATCGATTTTGGGGCAACAAAAGACCCAAGGGCTTTCGAGATTGAACGACGGATGGTATTGTCGCTTTACCTAACCAAAATCAATTGTGGGGGCAAAACCCCACCTCAGGAAACAGGGCTCACTTACAACTCGTGGTACGGCAAGCCACACATGGAAATGGCCTGGTGGCATGGCGTGCATTTTGCCATGTGGGGCCGACCAGAGGTACTGGAAGACCATATGGAGTGGTACCTGAGAAGCATTGGGGTGGCGAAGGAAATTGCAGAAAGGCAGGGCTTTGAGGGAGTGCGCTGGCAGAAGATGACCGACCCATGGGGCCAGGAAACAGCCTCCTCAGTAGGTTCCTACCTATTATGGCAGCAGCCCCATATCATTACGTTTGCCGAGCTGATCTACAACGGCAAGCCCACCAAAGAGGTGCTCGAAAAATACGACGAGGTAGTGCAGCAAACTGCGGCTTTTATGGCCGACTTTGCCTGGTACGCTCCTGAGCTCAAACGCTATATCCTCGGGCCGGGCGTGATTGCCGCTCAGGAGCGGTTCGATCCCAAGACCACCTTCAACCCGACTTATGAACTGGCTTACTGGCGCTGGGCGCTGGAAACAGCGCAGCAGTGGAGAGAACGGCAAGGGCAACCGAGAAACGACAAGTGGGACAAGGTACTGAACGGCCTTTCGCCACTACCGCAAAAGGACGGCCTTTACCTGGCCGCAGAAAGCGCTCCCGAGTCGTACGACTCTACCTACTACATGACCGACCACCCCAGCGTGCTGGGCGCCTATGGCATGCTGCCCATGACCGATGGGCTCGACACTGCCGTGATGCACCGCACCTTCAACAAGATCTGGATCGACTGGCAGTGGCACGACACCTGGGGCTGGGACTTTCCTATGGTAGCCATGACAGCCACCCGGCTGGGCGATGCCGAAAAAGCAGTGGATGGCCTCCTCATGCCCATCACCACCAACATTTACCTGCCCAACGGGCACAACTACCAAACGGACCGCCTTCGCCTCTACCTCCCCGGCAATGGCGGCGTGCTGGCAGCTTTAGCGATGATGGCAAAGCAAGAAAACGGCTGGCCAGAGGGGTGGGTGGTGAGAATGGTACAAGGAGAGTGAAGTATTTTTGGTTGGTTGATGTTGACAGCGCACCCGGGAGATGCCTTTCTTCAAAGGCATGACGACTCCTGCGTTGGTTGGTGTGAGAGAATAGTGTGCCGCTCCTTTCATGGCATCGCTGCTAACCCCGCAGGAGAAACAACCATTGATGCTAACACCACCGCCCGCTACACCGTCATACCGTTCCACGTTGGCCGGCCTGGAAGGATGCGCAGGCAGGTATCTCCGTTCAACTAACGTAATCGTCTCTGGGTTGACCTTGATAATTTAACTTTATTAACTACTTACAAAACAGCAAAAGCTAAATCATTGTTAAATTAGCGGTAGCAATACGAGGAAAGCCGTAAGTATCAGAGCGGTTGATTCCAGGAAGTAAATCTCCCGGGGACAAAAATGAAACAACATGGAACAGGACGTCAGGTGGAAACAGCGGTTTGAAAACTATGAAAAGGCCCTGAGCCAATTGAAACGATTTATCGATAAGGGTGAACTGAACGAGTTTGAGGAGCAAGGGCTCATTCAATGTTTTGAGTATACGTATGAGCTCGCCTGGAGCCTGATGAAAGATTACCTGACTTTTCAGGGCATCGTTGGAATCACGGGAAGCAGGGATGCCATCCGCCAGGCATTCAACAAAGGTCTTATTTCGCACGGCGATGATTGGATGAGTATGGTGGAAGACCGGATCATTTCCGTCCATACCTACAATATGGAAACCACCAGAATGATAGAGGAAAGAATCTACAAGACCTATTTTCGGTTGTTTTCTGATTTCTATTCTCAAATGAAAACACGCCTATGAGATTTGGATTAAAGGAGTCGATGATCGGTCGTGTCAATTCGGTTTTTGACAAATACCCCGAAATTGAAGAAGTTATTATCTATGGATCCAGGGCAAGGGGTAGCTATAGAGAAGGATCAGATATTGACATGACGCTGAAAGGAACCGGCCTCACAGATAGCATTCGTTCGAAAGTCTGGTTAGCCATTGATGAATTAAACACTCCTTACCTATTCGATATTAGCATTTACAATCACCTCCACTCTCCTGGTTTGGAAGAGCACATTGACCGGGTGGGTAAGCTGTTCTACAGAAAGGAAGTGCTTACCGCCGCCAGAGAGTAGGTAAAGAGGTTACTCTGCCCCAAAGAAAGTGTAACCTCTTTAATCCTAGAAAGACGATTCGTCACTAACTAAAGAGGCTACACCCGCTCCAAATTAAAGAGGTTACTCTGCCACAGAGAAAGGGTAACCTCTTTAATCCTCGAAGCACGAGTCGTTACCGACTAAAGAGGTTACATCGGCAGAGACGCACAGAGTAACCTCTTTAGTTCGAACCCAAAATTAAAGAGGCGACACCTGCTCCAAATTAAAGAGGTTACTCTAGCCCCAAAGAAAGTAGTAACCTCTTTAATCTTAGAACTACGAGTCGTTACTGACTAAAGAGGTTACTCTGCCCCAAAGAAAGTCGTAACCTCTTTAATCTTCAGGAGACGATTCGTCACAAACTAAAGAGGTTACATCTGCAGGGATGTAGAGAGTAACCTCTTTAGTTCAAAAGCTTTATTCCAGCAACCACTTTTCATCTAGCGGAGGTTGTTTCTCTTGCAGGTGAAACGCCTGGTACTGCTCCTTTCCTCCGAACCAGTCCAACACGGCCTGACTGCTTAAGAAAGTTGGAGCGTCCTGCAGGTGCGCCTGATACGATGAGTAAGGATAGCTCCTGAAGTCTTTTACCAACCCATGCTTCTCAGGATTCCTGTGGATGTAAGCGATCAGGGTAGAAAAATAAGACTCCTCTTTCACCTCAATCCTCTTAAAAGGAGTTTCAAAAAGGCCTCCTGTTCTATTGTACACGCTGTTTACGGCCCGGGTGTAGCTTTTCAAAAAGCTGGAGAAGCCGTTGCTTACGTGCCAGTAATAGGGCTTCTCTCTGTCTTTTTTTATCGCCAAATCCAGTTGCGCTACATCTCGCACTCTTACAAGTAGATGAAAATGATTACCAAGCAAGCAGTAAGCAAACGTTTCCACAAAAGGATGGACGAATTGAGTGTACTGCTTCAAGAAGAAATCGTAGTTTTTGGCCTCAAAAAAGACTGGCATGCCATTGATTCCCCGATTAAAAATGTGGAAATACTGATCGGGATGTAGTTTGGCGTTTCTTATGTCCATAGTCCGAATTAGTTGCTGACTCAATATAAGGATTTCGGATAAAGAGGCGCCATTAAAGAGGCTACACCTGCTCCAGATTAAAGAGGTTACTCTAGCCCCAAAGAAAGTGTAACCTCTTTAATCCTAGAAAGACGATTCGTCACTAACTAAAGAGGTTACATCGGCAGGGACGCAGAGAGTAACCTCTTTAGTTCAAACCCAAAATTAAAGAGGCTACACCTGCTCCAAATTAAAGAGGTTACTCTAGCCCCAAAGAAAGTGTAACCTCTTTAATCTTAGAACTACGAGTCGTTACCGACTAAAGAGGTTACATCGGCAGGGGCGCAGAGAGTAACCTCTTTAGTTCAAGACGTTACCATTAAAGAGGTTACTCTGCCCCAGAGAAAGTCGTAACCTCTTTAATCTTAGAACTACGATTCGTTACCGACTAAAGAGGTTATATCGGCAGGGACGCATAGAGTAACCTCTTTAGTTCAAACCCAAAATTAAAGAGGTTACACCTGCTCCAAATTAAAGAGGTTACTCTAGCCCCAAAGAAAGTAGTAACCTCTTTAATCTTCAGGAGACGAGTCGTCACAAACTAAAGAGGTTACATCGGCAGGGGCGCACAGAGTAACCTCTTTAGTTCAAACCCCAAATTAAAGAGGCTACACCTGCTCCAAATTAAAGAGGTTACTCTAGCCCCAAAGAAAGTCGTAACCTCTTTAATCATCAGGAGACGATACGTTACTGACTAAAGAGGTTACATCGGCAGGGGCGCAGAGAGTAACCTCTTTAGTTCAGACCGTTTTCGCAGGGACGCAGCGAGTAACCTCCTTAGCCAAAAAAAATCCCGCACTTTCATGCGGGATCCTACTCTCTCTGCTGGCTCTTGCCAATTGGCACGCCGACAGCAACATGTACTACGCTACTCATGCAGCCTCCTCGTTTGGTTCAACATCCAGGTTGTCAAACGCATCTGACGCTCTGGTAAACTTCAGCTCGGCGAGCTTCATCTTCATCTCGGCGCTGGGCGCAAATATCACCCTGGCCCCTTTGATGCTATAAGCTGTCACCTTCTCAGGCTGCTCGTGTCCGTTGCTGCTGATGTTGATGCGGAACGTACCCAGCTGGCCCAGGTTCACGATATGGCCCTTTCTCACATACTTCGGAATCAGGTCGAGGAAATTCTCCAGCGCATTGAACGCATCTCCCTTGGTAAGGGTGCTCATGGCAGTGATGTCTTCGACAATCTCCCGCACGGTGATCACACGGTCTCTCTTTACGAAAGCGTAATACTTGTGGTCGCCTCCCCCAGCCACTCCCGGCTGGCCACGACGATTGATACGATATTCTATTGCATTCATGATTTTAAAATTTAAATGGTTAAACAAATGATTTAAAACGGTTTTTCTACATCGTTTAGTTAAGAGGTTCAGTCTCCTAATTCCATTTTTACCCCCTCCCTAAAGGGCGAGACAATGATCATTAATACTTCCCTTTAGGGGTGCCGGCTTAGGGATTAAGGGTAAAATGCTCTTAACTAAACTCAAAGAACGGGGTGTCTCAGCCTGCGAAGGGTGTACCGCTGTTGCGCCTCCCGCTTAGTGAACGCCTGTGGGGCATGTTCAAGAGGATGACTCCGATGACCTGGTCTTCTAAAGCATCCCGATACCCGGTGCGCTCAAAGAAAAAGAGGCAAGATGCACTACTTCAACAAAATGGACGGTAACAATTTGAAATCCCGGCCGGGTATTTCAGTAGAGTGAAAAGCGGTTCGTTTGAGGCCTCAGCAGAAGTGATTTTTACTCCGTGTTTGTTGCAAAAAACAATTCAATATTGGTGCCAAAAAGTTCTTTTCACTGAAAATTAAGTGAAAAAAATTATATTATTTTTCAATGAAACAAAAAGGTCGAAAAAAGTTGAGTGACAGGTCTCTTCTACGCATCCCTTCCGGCATTTTTTCGTATAAAGACATCTGAAACAAGTGTGGACTATTTTCAATTTCAATCGATTGTAATAAGTCCTTCGCGAAATTTATACTCCCCTGCCAGTAAACACGTCTCTGATGATGAACCGGGAGACAAAATAACCGGAGTTGAATTGAACTTTTCGAATACCCTCTGTCCATCTAGTTCACCAGAAAACCACTGTCGGGCGACACCTTTTCCAAAGTAGCGCTAGAGTCTCCCAACAGTAGCGCTAGAGGCAGGCAAGAGTAGCGCTACATTTACCCAACAGTAGCGCTACTTATAGCTGGCTGTTGCGCTACTGATCGCTCGTTGTTGCGCTACTCATTGCTGGCTATTGCGCTGCTTGTTGCTCCTTCTTGCGCTACAGGTACCTGGTAGTAGCCGTAAAGGCAGCTGGCTGTTGCGCTATCGGTAGCTACCTCCAGCGGTAATCCCAGCTGCTTCTTGCGGTAGATCCGGATCGGTGCTGCGGTAGAGCTGGCTACCTCCAGCCATGGAAGCAGCTGGGTTCACGGCAGAAGGCAGCTTCTTGCCTTCGCCAAAACTTGTTGTGTGTTACTGCAAAGGTCATGACATGTAGCGTTGAAAGAAGGGTCGTTCTTGCGGTAGATGCTAAAAGGTCTAGCGGTAGATGCGGGTGCACAGTTGATTTGTAGTAAGAATCGTTATTCGAAGAGTCTCTGCGTTTAGAAAAAATCACGAGTAGTTTTCTATTACTTAGATGGAACTAGACCAATCTTTTTTAGGAAAGAGTAGAATCCTACCCCACAGCCATTTTTGCCGAGTCCTTCCACAAGTAAGGTGGCATAGGTTCCTTAAGTTCCCACTTTATACTCATAGGCTTTGAGCCATAGTGCTCCAGCAAATCACCATCACCTAAAAACACAAAAGCCATCGTATTGCCATATTCGTCTTCATTCCGTTCCCGTACAAAAAGGAGAATTTTTCGACCGGAATCTTTGTGATGTATATATGATAGTCCTTTTCCCTTATCGGGACTTACAGCATTTTGTGTTTGCCAATGAAAGATACTTTCACTTACTGCGAAGTCCTCATAAAGGGTGGTAGGCGAGAAGACCTTTTCCGTTTTATTTAGTGTAATAAAAAGCAATTCCGTGTTTTTATCCTGCGAGTAGGCCACTCCTTCTCGGTAGCTTGGCTTTTTATTGAAAGTGTAAAAGCCAAACGCTGAAAGAATTTGATCCCTTGTATACCGACTGTGAACTTTAAGCGGTTGCGGATAAGGTAGGTCAATGTCTCTTTCTAAAAAATCAATCTTATCAATCAATATTTCTAACACTTCAATTATCTCTTCGACTAATACCTCGCTTTCACCAATCGCTCTTAAACTTTTCTGAAGGTCTCCAAATTGGCCTTTGTCTTGCCAAACATCGTAGTGAAGCATTAAACACATGGCATACTCCTCTGTACTCAGGTCGCTGAGTTTAATCTTAAATTTCTCCTTTGCCAATGATAGGACAAATCGAAAGTAAGAATGAGACTTACACGCAAGCCACTTTTTATTAATAGCTCTATAGATTTCTCTCTCCCCGGAAGTCTGATATCGTGGGATCTGCTCAGCTGCCAGACATAGTTTTTTCCAATTGCCTTTCTTGTAGATGTTTGGGAGCGGGATGTGATAAAAATTGGAGAAATTTTTTAAAGTGAGGGGTAAAGTTGTTTGATGCTTATAGTTTCTGATTTTATTCAGAAGCTGATTTACATTGAAACTGGTGGCCTTTTTTATATTCTCTAGAATGAATTCTTTGGCTTTCCTCTCTAGAACTATGGAGCAGCCTAAAGGAAGGTGAGGGAAGTCATCTTCTATCTCCTGTTGTGTGGAGGTGTTTGTCTTTCCGACCAAAGCTCTGAATTTTCCCTCGAAATCATATTCAGGCCTTGAATTTCCAACAAAGTCAAGAACTGTTAGGCAATCCTTGTCGTCTGCCAGTCTCAAACCTCTTCCTAATTGTTGCAGAAAAACAGTGAGGCTCTCAGTAGGCCGAAGAAACAATACGGTGTCGATCTCAGGAATGTCTATCCCTTCATTAAAAATATCAACGACAAACAAGTAATTAATCTCTCTGTTTAATAATTTGGATTTGATATCTGCCCTGAACTCACTTCTGTTACTTACTAAGTAATCAGCCTTAAAGCCTGCAAGAATAAATTTCTCAGCCATAAATGCAGCGTGCTCTTGCGTTACGCAGAAGCATAAAGCTCTTACCTCATGGATATCCTTCAAGTATCTATTGAGATTAAAAATTATCTCTCCTACCCTTTTATCATTTCTTGTGTAAAGCCGACTTAGCTCGCTTGGTAAGTATTTACCATTTTGCCATGAAACGTCTGACAAATCGATACTATCAGTAATCCCGAAATATTGGAACGGACAAAGTAGTTTTCGGTTTAGGGCTTCGGGCAGCCGGATTTCTGCGGCTATGGTGTCACAAAAATCCTTTAAGATGTCTTCTCCATCCATTCTTTCAGGAGTAGCTGTAAGTCCAAGTAGAAGTTTTGGCTGAAATCGACTCAGAATCGTCCTATAACTAGAGGCAGCAATGTGGTGCACTTCATCTATGACGATGTAATCAAAAAAAGCCACTGTAAGGCCAAGAGATGGCAATCGGCTATTTAGCGTTTGTACCGATGCAAAAAGATAGTCGTATTTCTCAGGCTCAATCCCATCTACCCACAATTCACCAAAGTTATTGTCCCTAAGTATTCCTTGAAATGTGGCTTGTGCTTGCTGAAGTATTTCTTTTCTGTGAGCAACAAATAAGAGCCTTGCTCTCTTATTACTTTTTTTGAAGTTCCGATAGTCAAAAGCCGAGACGACTGTTTTTCCAGTACCTGTGGCTGCAACGATAAGGTTTTTCCGCCTTCCGTGAATAGCTCTCTCTGTTTCCAGCCTCTCCAAAATCTCCTCCTGGAAAGGAAAAGGTTTAATATCAAAAAAGGTTAATGAATTTGCTTGTCCATTTCTTTCCCTGCTAAGGGCCGACTTGAGTTTTTCGCTATGATCCTTTTTATCAAAAAGCTGGAAGTCTTTGTCTTGCCAATAAGTATCAAACGTCTTTTGGAATTTATCTATGATATGACCTATTTCCTTGGTGGTAATCTTTAGGTTCCACTCTAACCCGTTGGTAAGAGCGGACCGAGATAGATTAGAAGAACCAATGTAACCTGTGTGAAAACCTGTTTTTCTATAGAAAAGATAAGCTTTGGCATGTAGCCGCTCATTTTCTGTGTTGTATGATATTTTTATTTCGGTATTTCGAAGCGTCGAGAGGAATTCCACAGCTTTGTAATCTGTGGCACCCATGTATGAGGTTGTGATAACCTTAAGCTGGCCACCCCTTTCTGTGAAATCATGCAGTTCTTTCTCGAAAATCCTAATTCCCGTCCATTTGATAAAGGAGACAAGGAAATTGATCTTATCCGACGACAATATTTCTTTTTTGATTTCGCTTTCGAGAGAGATGCTTGAGTTACTTCCTGTGAACAATTCGCTTTGAGATAAGCGAGAGTAGGGAGTGATTTCCTTTAGGTGTTTTTCAAAGTTGACAAACCTTGCATCCACTTTGGAAAACACAGCAGAGAGAATTTTCGCTTCTGATTCGATAATATCATCCTCAAAATCTTCATTTTCAAGCTCTTTACTCAGTTGCCTTATGACCTTATTGGTTAGCAAAATCTGCTTCTCTAAGCTGTCTTCTCCTGTAACTAAATTCAGCGCAAATCTGATAACTTCGGTCAAATATTTAGAAAGGACGTTACCTGCTTCAGCCTTATCAATGAGCGTTTCTTTGATGTAGAATTTCTGCTTATCAATTTCATTGAGCTTATTGGTCACCAATTTAGTAATGAGCTGCTCGTATAAACCTTGTTGCATCATAAGTCGGTTTTTAGAAAATCGTCCAGAATAGGTCTGTCGGCATCGGCCCAGTCTAAGCTCTTTAACTCATCCTTGCTTACCCATTTGAAATCTTTATGCTCCGTTAGGATGATATCGCCTGCTGTATAGCGAGCAATAAATGGAATCAACCTGATCGCAAAGGTTCCATAGTCATGATCCTTTGGCGGAAGCTTCTGTAATAATTTGACCTCAATATTTAGTTCTTCTTTCAACTCTCTTAAAAGGCAGTCTTCCGCAGTTTCGTCCTGCTCGATTTTACCACCAGGAAATTCCCATTTTAAAGGAATTCTCATTTTTTCACTCCTCTGAGCTACCAGAACTTTCCTTTGTCTAATAATGATCCCGCAGGTAACCTTTATCAGGTTGGTTGTCTTTGACTTCATACGTCCATTATATTAAACCTTCTTCTATGCTTCTCCAATTTTTCCTGGGAGGGGTGGTACGCCGGGTTGTCGGGTAGCAGGATTTCCTTGCCCTTGAACTGGCTCAGCGAATACGAGGAATGCGACTCGATGAATCGGCTCGAGATCAGCACCCGGTACTGGTCGTCGATCGAAATCAACCCACGGTCGAAAGCTCTGTGCATATTGGGGCAAAGGGCAATACCGTTTTGCACCGAGTCATCACCACTTCCGGCAAACTGGTCGATGTGGCAAGCGTCTACCATAGAAACATTGTCGGTAACGGTCACTCGCATGCCCGAGATCGCACAAGTATTGTTGTACAGCCTCGGAATTTCCCGCTTGAACACATTGCTTCTAAGGAAAACCTCCTCCTGCCGCTGGATTTTATCTTTTATGTCTGCCAGCCTTTTCAAATAGATGGGCTCCGGTTCTCTCAAAAACTGGGTTTCAATCTCCTGCAAGTAAGTAACCGGCTGGTACTGCCATACCGCCCTTGCTTCGGGGAAGTACCTGTGCAAAAGTGCCTGCCGCAACACTTCCCGGAAGCCCCGGTCAGTAAGCAGTGTAAAAAGCTCCTCGTCGAAACGGGCATATCTAATGCCTTCCGAAAGTGCCTTGAAGCTTCTGATAGAATTGGATGAGGTGAGCATGCCAGCAAAGCCTTCATAGGCTTCAAGGTGCCAAAAGCCGACCTTTTCGCCGATCAAGTGATAATAGGGCAAGGCGAAGTTGGGCATATGGTTGGTAGTAACCAGCAGGTTCCAGAGAGTTTTGAATTGGCTCACCAGCTCTGGAGTGATGTATATTTGATTTTCTGAAATTAGTCCGTCCTCAATGAGCTGGAGGACAGAAAGAAGCAAAACCGGTTTGTGCGGGGCACCACCGTTCACTGAAGCCCGATTCAAATGGGTAAATGCTTTTACATAATAAGCTAAGTCTTTCGCCGCCATCGACTTAAAAATAGACAATTTGATCTGGACTGTGGTTAGTAAGAGCAGCAAGATTTTTACAGTTATTTCTATGAAGAAATGGCTGCTAATTTTAACCCACCAGCTATGAATACCACGACTATATCAAGCCGCACTCTCCTTTTGACCGCCTTGGCTTTATCACCAACGTCACGATGTTTTTGAAAAGGAGCACCCTCCCCCTCCCTTCCCCCCTAGTTTTTTCCCTCCAACCTGCTAAATTGTATCCGCACCCTTTTTTTGTTAGATGCTTTTATCAACCCAACCTCCTCCCATGAAAAAACTTCTCTTCCTGTTCCTGGTGGTTTCCACCACAGCCTTTGCCCAACCCCAACCTGTCAAGCTCTTCATCTCCGTCGACATGGAGGGCATAGGCGGCATAGGCACTTCCAAAATGACCAGCGGCGGTAAAGACTACGACACAGGCCGCAAGCTGATGACCGACGAGGTGAATGCCGTGGTGGCGGCCATTTTTGAAGCAGGCCCTGCCACCATTGTGGTGAACGACAGCCACGGCGACATGCAGAACCTCCTCCACACCCAGCTCGATCCACGGGTAGAGTATATCCAGAGCAATATCAAGCCCCTGGGCATGGTACAGGGCCTGGACGCCAGCTTCGATGGGGTGATCTACATCGGTTACCACGCCATGGCAGGCACCGAAAATGGCTTTCTGGCTCATACCGGCTCCGGCTCGGTAAAAGGCCTTTGGATCAATGGCACCGAAGTGGGCGAAGGCGGCCTGAACACATTTTTCGCTGGTGCTGTGGGTGTGCCTGTCATCCTGGCCAGCGGCGACAAAACCTTCACCGAAGAAATCAAAAAGCTGATACCGGCGGTGCGCACCGTTACCACCAAGGAAGCCATTGGCTCCAGCGCCGCCAAACTCCTCCACCCCGACGTGGTGAAGAAGGAGCTACAGGCACAAACCAAAGCTGCCCTGAAGGACATTAAAAATGCCAAACCTCTGCCAGTGCAAAACCCCATTGAGTTTGTCATCAAAATAGATGCCCCCACCCGGGCCGACGTGGCCATGGGCATCCCCGGCATGAAGCGGATAGATGGCTACACGGTGTCGTACCAGGCCAAAGACATGGATGAAGCGTACAAGCTGATCCGGATTATTTATAAGTATTTGCAGTGGTAGCTTCCAGGTGTGAAGACACACCCGGAAACGTTGGTGGTAGCCTCCTGGTGTGAAGAAGCACCAGGAAACCTGATGTTGTATTCGGGAGCGCCTTGTCTCGGTAAGTGTCTCCACATCCCTCCGGCCAATCCTTTTTCCAAATCCTCCTTTTTTTTTTACCGGTTACCGTATTTTTCCAGTGCAAAAAAAGACCATGATCTTAAAAATAACCAAACAGGTTCAAGCTGACTGTGGCGGCGTGATGGCAGCCCTGGCCATGGTGGCGGCGAATACCATGTGGCCTGATGAGTGGGTGGTAAAAATGGAGTTGGGGGAGTAAGCCTTTATTCTTTTTTATTTACTATTGAAGGAACGGTAAATCCGTATGACAGAGGAACACTGATGCCAGCACTGACATTCGCCAGGCCGTCATACCTCCGTGGGTTACGGCAACTGCTGACTGCTCTTCTCTTTTCACAGGAGCGGCGTGCCCCCCAGGAAAACCAACCGTCCTCTACTTATCAGAAAAATTGGTACATTTGCATACTCTACCTAAACAACTGTCGGGTCTCTTTTGCAAGAAGAAAGTGATCGGCATCCAGTCTGCTGGCCTTGGCTGACGACCAGCGACAACCCACTACTACCTCCTGCTTGCTATTGACGCTATATTTATACAACCAAACAATTCCAACCGATGAAAACCAGAAACAAACTTGCCATCATGGCTGTCTTCCTCCTCACAATGGGGTGCGGCGGCGCTTCCTCAGAGCAAACAAAAGAACAAGAGGCAGCAGCAGAAAAAGCTGTGATCGACTCAGTCACCACCGCAGTGAATGCCTCCATTGAAACGCTGGAAACTGCGACCGAAGCGACCACGACATCCATTGACTCACTCTTAAGCGACATTTAACGATGAAAAAAATCTATTCATTAACCATCGCCTGCCTGATAATGGTAGGTTCACAGGCTTTAGCTCAGCAGGGCAAAAGCCAGGAGAAAGAAAAGCCAGCCCAGGCTGCCAAAGGAAAGGCAAAAGCTGATGAAGCGAAATCGAAGGTGAAGTCAACTGAAGACGAACAGGAAGACACCGACAAGGACAAGACCAAAGAAAAGAGCATAGAAAAAGCTGAAGAAGGAAAAAGCAAAGAAAAGGCAGAACAAGGAAAAGAGCGCAGCGAAGATGAGGCGGCTGACAAAAAGCCTGAAGAAGAAAAGGGCCAGGGCAATGCCTACGGCAAAAACAAGGGTGATTTGTCGGGCAAAGAGTTTGGCGCTTTGAGGTCAGAAGAGGCAAAGGATGCAGTATCCGCCAAACAGGGCGAACTGGAGAAGCAGATTTCTGACAGTGAAGAAGAGCTGAAAGAAGGTAAGGCAAAGGTGAAAGCTGCCAAAGAAAAGATAGAAAAGGAGCAAGCGGAAGGCAAAATCAGCGATACAGAGGCCAATGCTAAGATTGACCGTATCAATCAGGCGGAAGAGAAATTGAAGGAACTGGAAGAAAAAATAAAAAACGAAAAGAAGAAGCTCGGCGGAAAGTCGGGCGTACAATAGGCAATTGACAAAAGCCGGAACATCCTTGCCGGCTTTTTTGGGATCAAGCAATATTCCTGGGGGATTAATTCTTTTGACAAGAGTATTATGTCATTACATAAAGAAGCAAAAGATCCAAGCCTGTCCGACTGGAGAAGCCCGGCCGGGCGAGGCGCATTGAACCAGTTTTGCTTCTTTATTGTCTATCATTCGCCAAATGGTACTACGTTATTTCAGCGTCTTACTCCCCAGGTTTTCCGCTTGATCCCTTTTTTGTCATCTACTACAGAAGGATACTACATCTTGTGCCGGCGATGCCTTCATGCCGTTCCACGTCGGCTGCAAAAGCAGGAACCTTTAAGCCACTGCCCGTCATCCTGGCCAGCGGTGACAAAACCTTCACCGAAGAAATCAAAAAGCTGATGCCGGCTGTGCACACAGTGGCCACCAGGGAAAGCCATTGGCTCCAGCGCCGCCCGGCTTCTGCATCCTGATGTAGTAAAAAAAGAGCTACGGACACAAATCAAAGCAGCTTTGAAAGACCTCAAAAATGCTAAACCACTTGCTGTGCAAAACCCCATCGAGTTTGTCATCAAAATAGATGCCCCCACCCGGGCCGACGTGGCCATGGGCATCCCCGGCATGAAGCGGGTGGATGGCTGCACGGTGGCGTACCAGGCCAAAGACATGGATGAGGCGTACAAGCTGATCAGGGCTATTTATAAGTATTTGCAGTGGTAGCCTCCTGGTGTGAAGACACACCCGGAAACGTTGGTGGTAGCTTCCTGGTGTGAAGACACACCCGGAAACGTTGGTGGTAGCTTTCTGGTGTGAAGAAACACCCAAAAACAGCTGTGTGATACGGGCAGGAAGACACACCCGGAAACCTGATGGTGTTTTGTGAGTGTCTCCACTCACAACCTCCCTTGCTTTTCAGCTTTTACCAACGTTCACTACCTTCACGGCTTCAAAGGAAAGTGTTATGATCGTTAAAATGGCCGAGGGCAACCTCAAAACGAAATATGGGGAGTACCATGAGGTGCTCTACTACGACGGACAGAAAGAGTCGATTGCCCTGGTGATGGGCGATGTGAAAGATGGGGAACAAGTGCTTTGCAGGGTGCATTCATCCTGCCTTTTTGGGCATGCCTTCAACAGTATTGAGTGCGACTGCCGGGAGCAGATGGAAAAATCGCAGCAGCTCATACAACAAGAAGGCAAGGGCATTGTGATTTGGCTGGAGCAGGAAGGAAAGGGCAATGGCCATTTTGCCTTGCTCAAAAGTGTAGAGCACAAGCGCCAGGGTGTGAAGCAAGCCGATGCCTACGAAGCCGTCGGCTTCAAAAGAGATGCCCGGGACTTTCGGGCTGCAGCCAAGATACTGAAAGACCTTGGAGTGAGGTCTGTTCGCATGATTACCGGAAATGCAAACAAGACCGAAACGCTCACCAGCTATGGTGTGAAAGTGGTGGGCACCATGCCCACCTGACTATCGTTTTTTTAGTTCAAAAGGAAAGAAAACCCAAATTGGGGGTTGTTGAAAGAAATATTGAAAGAAGTTCTGGTGCTTGCTTCCCTGGAATTCAAGCCAAGCGATACACCTCCGATAGAACCGTTCAACAACACTCTGTCCATTACCTTCCAGCTGATTCCCGGGCCAGCCGTGACCTGATACGAGGTTGAATGCTCTGTCGTTTTTGCATTGCTATCGTCGGTGACAGATTTGTTGAAGCTAACACTGCCGCTTGCTTTCCAATTGAAGAAAATATTTTCGGTGATACCATAAAACTTCTGGTAGTACACGCCCGGGTTATAACTGACACTGTTGTACTTCGAAGAATTGTTGTCATCTTCATATTTACTACTGCTGAGCCCAAAACCTAATTGAAGCCCAACCAGCGCATTGCCTCTGACAGGCTTTGCCATTGATGGACTTAGCGAGAAGGATGTACTCTTGCTGAAATAGTCACCGTAATTAAAGGAAGCGTTTCCTCCAAGCACATAACTCGTGCCGTCAAACTGAGCGTAGGCAGCAAAACACAAGAGAGTTAAAATGATCGATAATTGTATCTTTTTCATGGGAGCATTTTTAAATGTTGGGAAAAAATGACTAGCACTGAGATTTGATCCCGCACTAGTTGATCAGGTAGGTAAACCCAAACTGAGGGTTGTTGAAACGGATGCTCAACTGATTTTCTCTGGAACTGTCTGAGAAGCCGGGCGACTCGGAGGAGCCATCCCGATGATAATAGCTAATGCCGCCAAGGGAGGCGCTGAGCATCAGCTTCTCCATTACCTGCCAGCCGAAACCAGGCACCCACCTGATGTTGTAATATTTCGATTCTGCAGAAGAATCTTCCGTCTCATAATCGATCAAATTCAATCCCGCCATCGCCTGCCAGTTAAAAAACACCTTGTCCGACAATTTGTAGTAATGTTGATAAAAGATACCGGCACCTATTCCGCTCTGAATCTGTTTGGCGTCAGATCCGTCATACTTTGCGACCGACGCAAAGTAGTTAAACGACAACCCAATCAGGGCGTTGGAGTTGATTGTTTTAGCAAGTGTTGGGCTGATCCCTATGGATGAAGCGTTTGGAAAAAGGCCACTATTGTAGTCGGCAGCACCGCCGATCACAAATTTGGTGTCTTCGAACTGGGCGTAAGCCGACCCGGCGAAGAGCAAAAGGAGAAAAGCTAGTTGAATTTTTTTCATAGGTATGTGTTTTAATCGATAGGATAACAATAATTATACCGAATTATTATTGAATTGCATGCTTTTATAAGTTCAAATGTTCCTACAAAGGCTTTCATTGCCAAAAATATTGCGTAAAACTTATTCCAAAGAGCAAGAATTAAAGAGGGTGCCTTTGCTGGTTGTAGAAAGCAACCTCTTTCACTTATTGTAAATAATTACCTTCATCCTGTAAGAAATCCACAGAGCCCGGTACTAGCTAAGTAACCACCCGGTAAAAATGAAGGAAAGCGAACAGCAACACATTTTCAATACCTGGCTTAGTCAATACAAAGCCCTCCTCTTTAAAGTGGTGCGGGCCTATGCGTTCACGGAGTTTGACCGGGACGATTTGTTTCAGGAAATCACCATACAGGTGTGGCATTCTATTCCAAAATTCAGGCATGAGTCAGCGGCGAGCACCTGGCTGTACCGGGTGTCGCTCAACACGGCCATACGCTGGTCGATGAAAGAAAAGAAGCACAGCGATGGCCGGGAGTCGATAGAAGGGCTGCCATCAGCACACCCTTTGCTGCTCCAGGAACAAGCGCCGCACAACGACGAAAAGCTGGCCTGGCTCTACGCCGAAATCGCTTTGCTGAGCGAAGTAGAGCGGTCGCTTACCCTGCTGCTACTCGACGGCTTTAGCTACAAAGAAATGGCCGACTTGGTGGGTTTAACCGAAACCAATATTGGTGTTAAGATTCACCGGATCAAGAAGCATTTGACCACTCAATCTAAAAAATATGAGCACTATGGAATTTGAGGATTTAAAAAAAATTTGGGACACTCAAAATAACGAACCTATGTACGCTATTAACGAAACAGCGCTGCACCAGCGCATCCATCAGCACAAAAACAAAACCGGGTGGCTGGCTCATGTCAATGAGATGGGCATGATGTTCATTGCCACGGTAACAGGAGGTTTTTTACTGATTGATGCAATACGTGATCAGGAAAGTGCCTATTCGTACGTGGGTGGGCTGGCTTTCCTTGTTATTGGTGTTTTTGTGTTCTTCAGTCGTCGTCAGAGAAAGAGGAATGAGAACAGGTTTGACCAATCGATGCTTGCCGAACTTGATCAGGCTATCAAAAACGCAGGTTACCTAGTTACCTTTGCCCGAACGTTCGTGTGGTGGTTCCTGCTGCCTGCAGCCATCTTTTCATTTCCTAACCTGGCATTGAACAACGCTTCGTGGGAGAAATACCTGCTTGTACTGGGTGCTTTCCTGCTGTCTTATTTAGTGGTTACATGGGAATTGCGCAAAGTACATTTGCCCCGAAAGAAAAAGCTGGAGAACCTGCGTGATAAATTGACCGGGGACCGGGAATTTTCCTGAACGACTGACGGTGGTATTGGCAATGCACAGGGCAAATGCATTCTGATTAAAATGACAGAAAAGTGCTGCATCTTTTACTTGCCAACGCCGTTAACTCATGCAATAATTGACGCTTAATTCTAAATGGCCAAAACACACCACTATCAATCCACTGTTCGCTGGACAGGCAACAAAGGCACCGGCACCTCAGGCTACCGTGACTATGAGCGGAGCCACACGGTCAGCATCGACGGAAAGCCCGACATCCTCACCTCCGCCGACCCCTCTTTCCGTGGCGACAAAAGCAGGCACAATCCAGAAGAGCTGTTTCTGTCTTCTTTGTCTTCCTGCCACATGCTGTGGTTCTTGCACCTATGTTCCGATGCCGGCATTGTGGTTAACGAGTACGCAGACAATGCTGAGGGTACCATGGTGGAAAACCCTGACGGCAGCGGACAGTTCAGTGAGGTGGTGCTGAGGCCTGCTGTTACAATTACCGATGCCGCAAGAGTTGATGAAACCCAAAGGCTGCATCACAAAGCCAACGAGATGTGTTTTATTGCGAGGTCTGTCAATTTTAAGGTAAGGCATGAGCCAAGTGTAAGGATGCTCTAACGACACTGACTTCACCCGAAGTCGAGTAAGAGAAAGAAATCACCGATATCTTTTGCCATTTCGTCGAATTTCCGCTTGCCATCATGAAATTGTTTTGATATTCGCACCGAATCTGTTGACCTGATCAGAATCCTATATAATTTTCTAAAAGCTGCAAAGCTGATAGAAAACATTATTATGGTTAATAGAAACTCTTCTCACTTATTAAATGTATGGGCAAAAGGTATCTTTTTGGTGCTGTCCTGTTTCTCTCAAGCTTTCTTGTTTTTCATTCCGTCAGTTTTGCTGCGACTTTCTATTCCAGAGCATCCGGGAACTGGACTTCAACTGCTACCTGGTCGACAGTCGGATGTAGTGGAGCCGCAGCCTCCACCACGCCTGGCTCCAGCGATGACGTGGTCATTTGTGCCGGGCACACAATAACCACCAACTTCAATGCAAACACCACCATCCTTAACCTAACAATTAATGCCGGTGGGGTGCTAAGCATGGGTACCAACAAGCACCTGTTGTGCAAAAACCTTTTATTAAACGGTACGGTCAACGGTGGCTCCAATGGGCAGGTAAGATTTGCTGGTACCGCTGGCAGTACTTTGAGTGGAACTGGCACAGTTGCCGTTACCAGTGCCAGCTCTGGCCTTAGACTAAGAAACAATGCCACGGTGCTGCCGGGAACAGATATTACTTTCAGCAATAGTTCCAGGTTAGATCTTGCCAAAAGGACTCTGACCAACAATGGAACCATCCGCATGACAGGGACGTCGACGCTGTTGGGAAATGCGACGACGAACGGTGTTTTTAACAATGCAACTTCCACCTCATTTCTCTATTACAACACACCTGCCAACTTTCCAACGACTGTAAGGCTTACAGCGACCGACACTGGTAACACAGTAGTTTTTGGTGCAACTTCCGGCGGGCCTTATACAATGGATGGCCAGGGCAGCTACCACAACCTGATCATTCAGGGTGCGGCGACTAAGCGACTCAGCCCCACCAATATCAATATTGCAGGTTTGCTTACTATAGCCAGTGGGTCGACGCTGGATGCCAATGGAAGCAAGATCATCAGCCTCCAGGGAGACTGGGACAACGATAATGGCGGCACATTTACAAAAAGCTCCTCTACGGTCATTTTCAACTCATCCACGGCGAATCAAACGATTTATACACCCGGAGCAGGGGAGAACTTTTATGCATTAACGATTAATAATACATTTTCGGGGGGCACCGTAACTGCCAATGGCAACATTACGCTCACTGCGGCAGCAACTTTACAAATCACATCAGGAGTTTTCATTACCGGCACCAATACACTCGGACAAACCGGCGCTGCGAACTTCACCATGTCTGGTGGTGAGTTGCGAATGGCTAAACTAAGCACAACGCTGCCCGAACTCACCGGCACCTACAATATCACGGGAGGAACAATCACCTTCAATGGTGCAGGTAGTCAGACCATAAGAAGCCTTGCGGCAGCACCCGCACAGTATTATCACGTCAACCTAAGTGGAACCGGTACCAAGACGTTGGCAGGTAATATTTGGGTCAATGGAAACTGGTTGAACAGCGGAGTGACGCTGTCGGGCAACTTTTCGGTGACCTTTGGTGGTGTTGCCGACCAGACTATCACCAAAGCTGGTGGGGAAAGCTTCTACGCACTAACTGTCAACAAGCCGAACACCCTGGTTCTGGAGTCTGGCACAGACCTGACAATCACCAACGGGCTGACTATGACCACAGGCGACATCAACCTGAATACGAGAACACTGACTCTCGGTTCCGGTGCAGGTGGGTCACTCACCAGAACCGCTGGCAAAGTTTACGGAGGAGCCTGGAAACGCTTTTTTCCAGCCTCAGCTATAACAAGCACTTCAGGGTCATTCTACGGCCTGTTTCCTATTGGCACAGCGCTCGATTACCGCCCTGTTGAAATAAACACCACTGTGTCGCCAACCACGGCTGGCTATGTAACAGCCACACATACCGACGGAACCACAACCACCGATGTGAGTTATATCGACAATGAGGGTGCCACCATTCAGCGGATAACCGCTATGAGAACCACTCTTGTCACGCAAACCCTGGCCGGTGGTGCCTACAACCTGAATGTCACCTTTACCTCTTTGTCGAGCGCAGGAGCCACCTCTGATCTGAAGCTTGAAACGCTGACGGGGTCTCCTCAGGGCGTAGGGGTAAGTGCCGCAACAACAGGGAGCACCTCTTCACCAACCGGCAAAAGAACCTTGCTGAATGTGACCCAATTGAACAATGACTTCGTATTGGGCACTACCAACAAGGCCACTACGCCGATGAAAAGCACCTACTATTCAAGAAAAACAGGCAACTGGAATGACGCCTCCGCAGGAAACGGCACCTGGGCTTTATCAGATGGAGGCTCAAGCTGCGATTGCGTCCCGCCTTCATCGTCCGACGCAGTGATCAACAACGGCCACACTGTGACCATCGCCGCAGCTTCAACCGCTGACTACATCATCGTAAGGTCAGGAGGGAATCTGGTAGGCACAAATACGCTCATTGTTAACTTTGATGTTACTGTTGAAGGAACCGGCAAGGTGGCACCAACAGCTGGCAGCTGGTCTATTGGGAGAAACCTTAACCTCACAGGCACTACCCTTTCAAGCAGCGGCGCCGCCACTACCATCAACGGAGACTTCGTGCTCAATCCAGCGAATTCTTTAACTCTTTCGGCTCCACTCACAGTGTCGGGCAACGCTACTTTGAATGGCACACTGGATGTTGGCGCTTCCACACTCACGCTCAATGGCGCTTCCAAAACCATTTCCGGCAATGCAACGATCAATGGCAGTGGCACGGTAACTATCACCGGTAACAAAAGCACAACGGCACTTGCCAATATTACTATTGTGCCGGGGCTGACCATTTCGGCAGGCACTACCTTTGTCAACAACGGAACCATCACCTTGCTTGGAACGGCAACCGGACTCAATGCCACCACCTCCATCTGGACAAATGCTGCTTCGTCTACGTTGAATATCCAGGGGGCAGGTTTTCTGGCAACAGGCGTATTGAATGCCAATGCCAACAACCTGGTTACGTACAGCGGAAGTGGAAGCCAGGCAATTAAGGCGCCAGCAAGCGGGTATTACAACCTCACAGTTTCAAACGCAGGTACAAAAACCTTGTCGGGAGCCACGGTGGTTTCCAACCAGCTAACTATTCAAGGGGCGGCCATCTTCGACGCTGCAACCAACGGCCTGACAGGCACGGCAAACTTGTCAATGACGGGCACCTCACAACTCCAGCTCGGCAATACCGCTACTGGTACCTATCCAGCCCTTTCCGGCACCTACTCGCTGGCCGGCGGCACTGTTGTGCTGAAACAATCTCCAGGTGCCTCCACAGCCTACACTATCCGTGGGGTCGATTACTTTAACCTGACCCTCAATGGCGGCGGAGCAGCCAACTATACCTTTGGCACTTCCGCCAGCATTGCAAACGACATGAACGTCTCCTTCGGCGGAACCTCTACCTTCGCTAATCCAAACGGGGGGCTGTCTGTAGGTAATTCGTTCACTTTCAATGCCGCAAGCTCAGTGGCCACTACGCTTTCGTCAGAACTTTTGGTCGGCAGCTTTACTTTGTCGGGCGGCACCATTGCCGATGGTGGCAACGTAATTGAAATCACAGAAGCGGGTGGCTGGATAAGAAATGGTGGAACCTATACAAGCTCCGGCGCAGGAAGGGCCTATTTTACAGGCGATGTCGAACAATCAATCGGAGGCTCAATGCCCACTTCTTTCAGAAGGATTGAAATGGAGAATACCAGTTTAACCGGTGTGCGCCTTAATCAACCCACCACTGTAACGACGCAGCTTCTCCTTACAGCGGGAAAAATCATCAGCACCGCAAGCAACTACCTGCTCCTGAGCGCCTCCGCATCGTCCGATCCCGGGTCGGAGGACAGCTTTGTTGAGGGGCCTATGAGAAAAACAGGGTCAGCTGATTTTGTGTTTCCGGTTGGCAAAGGCAGCGTATGGGCAAGAATTGGAATCAGTGGCTTGTCTGCCTCTTTAACATTTCAGGCAGAGTACTTTAACAGCGGATACGGTGGCTACGATGTTTCTCAGGCTATTCCTCAAAACATGCACCACGTCAGCTCTCTTGAGTACTGGCAGCTGGACCGTGTAAGCGCCTCTGGAAGTGCGAGTGTCACGTTATATTGGGAAAATTCTGACGTAAGTGAGATCAAAAACTGCGGAGATTTGGTGGTAGCCAAGGGCAACGCCTCCTCCGAATGGGAAAACGCTGCGTCTATTGGCACCACAGGCTCCTGCGGTCCGGCTGGTGCAGGTTCGGTGACCTCCCAGTCCCTTTCCACTTTCAGTCCGTTCACTTTCGGTGCTATTCAACAAGGCCTTAATCCGCTACCAATCAAACTACTGCGTTTTACTGCCACTCCGGCAAAAAGCAAGATAGACCTCCTGTGGGTCACTGCCCAGGAAAAAAACAATGACCGATTTACCCTTGAGCGATCAGGCGACGGCATTTCTTATGAGATACTGGAAGAACAAGCCGGAGCAGGTACCTCAGACAGGGTGCTTACCTACGAGGCAGAAGACACCAGTCCGCTGAAGGGCATCAACTATTACCGACTGAAGCAAACTGACTACGACGGAAAGTTCGAATACTTCGGGCCAGTGGCTGCCTCGATTAATGCGGTGAAAACAATTGAAGTTTTCCCCAATCCTACTTCAGAAGTGATCAGGTGGCAGTGTCCGGAAAAAGTTATTTCCATTAAAGTATTTGACAATTCGGGCAAACTAATGTTCCCAATTGCTCTGAAAGACGGAGATACCCCTGAACTGAATCTTTCTAACCTGCCCGACGGCATGTATCAGATCCAGTTCTTCTCTCTCGCAAAAATTTACAATGCAAAGGTGACCAAGAACTAGGGGAGCTATTCCATCACCTCCTGTAGTTTCACGTATGCTCCTCCCAGCTTCTCGTTAATGGGAAGCTGGCAGGCAAGGCGGCTGTTGGGCAGGGCATTGGGCAGGGTATCCAGCATGTCCAGTTCGGCGTCTCTTTGCTCGTCCAGCTGATCGAGGCCTTCCTCTACCGACACATGGCAGCTGGCACACAACGCCATTCCCCCACACGTGCCGAGCACCGGAAACTCCGACGCTTTCAGCACTTCCATCAGGTTGAGGCCCATGTCGCCGGGCACTTCAATTTCCTGCACCTCACCTGCCCTGTCCTCTACTTTAAATTTAATCAATTCCATTTTACAAAGGAGTTATGCCATTCACAGTGGTGTATTTGAAGCTGAGCTTCTGATCCGGATAAATGTATTTGAAAGCACTCTGCGACATCAGTGCAGCCTCATGGAAACCGCACAGAATAAGCTTCAGCTTACCCGCATACGTATTGATGTCGCCAATGGCATAAATGCCCGGTACATTGGTGCTGTAGTCCTCCGTGTTGACCACAATGGCACTTTTGTCGATACCCAGGTTCCAATCGGCAATAGGCCCTAGTTTGGGGCTGAGACCAAACAAAGGAATAAGGTAGTCGGCCTCGAAAGTATTGACTGTGCTGGCCTGGTCTGTGATATGCACCGCCTTCAGCACTCCGTCTCCATCGAGGCTATGCAGATTAGAATTAAGAAGCAGCCTTATTTTATTCTCCTGTGCCAGCTCAAACACTTTATCGGCTGAATCGAGCGCTCCCCTAAAAGTTTGGTTGCGATGCACCAGCGTCACCTCTTTAGCCACTTCAGAAAGAAAAATCGTCCAGTCCAACGCTGAATCACCACCGCCGGCAATCACGATCTTCTTATCCCTGTACTTCTCGGGGTCTTTGACCATATAATCCACCCCTTTGCCTTCGAACTTCTCCAGGTTCTCAATAACCGGCTTGCGGGGCTCAAAGCTTCCCAATCCGGCAGCTATTACTACCACACCAGCATGCACCTCGGTACCATCAGAGGTGGAGAGAAGAAAGCTGCCGTCTTCCTGTTTCGTCAGCCCGTCGACCCGCTCTCCCAATGTAAAAGTCGGCTTGAAAGGCGCTATTTGCTTCATCAGGTTGTCCACCAGCTCCTGCGCATTCACGGTTGGAAAACCCGGAATATCATAAATGGGCTTCTTAGGATATATTTCAGAAAGCTGTCCTCCCACCTGAGGCAGGGCATCTATCAAATGGCACTTGAGCTTTAACAGCCCAGCCTCAAACACGGCAAAAAGCCCAACCGGACCCGCTCCAATGATGCAAATGTCAGTCTTGATCATATTATTTAGTGTGGTAATATTTAGTGCAACAAATATTTATAACGAATTAACTGCTTTCTGGTTTTGACAACCTTCCTGCTTTAAGTCAAATTCTCGTAAATCTTATTGAGGATCCTGTTGAATTCATCGAAATCCTTTTCATTCAACCCCTCCCAGGCCTTCAGCCTGATTGAGCGCACTTGCTTTCGACTACTGGTCACCTTCTCACGCCCTTCTTCCGTAAGCTTAAGTATCGACACCCTCCTGTCCGCCGGACTTTCCGCCCTTTCCACCAACCCTTTAGTGCATAGAATGTCCACAATACGGGTGACGGTAGGCATATCCTTGTACATCAAAGCAGCCAACTCCCTTTGACTGAGTGCCTCATTTTCATCTGTCAGTTTCATTACCAACCACTGATCAACCGTCATGTCAAATCCCAGCTCTTTGAACTGCTGCTGGGCATACCATTTCACCTTGCGGGCAGTGCGGTCGAGCAACAATGAATATTGATTGTAGGGCTCTTTCAAATCAAATTAGTTAGTGCACCAACTAAAGTAAGGCAATCACAACGATCCTGCAATCTTTCCCTGATAAATATTAAAAGGCGGGTTACTCCGGTTTGTAAGGCGGAAGACATATAGGCTTGGTTGGGGTTCTGAAAAAAACTATGCCGGCCTGCCAAACTGTTACATCGAAATACTTACATCGCCATGATTTACACATTTAACGGGTCAGAGCTCAACGCTTACTTTGGGCTCAGCACCGACTACGCCAGAGAAAGAGATCAGCTAACGAAGGAGCAGGGACTCATCCACATACTTTGGAACCAAAGCAACCAGGCCTCCACAGTTTTTGTAGACAATACACCCATTGTACTGAAACCCAACCAACTAACAACAAGCACGTACTTGCAAAAAGTAGCTTTTGAGAAAGGCTCCTCTCCCATCGCTGCTTTTTCATTCAATCGTGAGTTTTACTGTATTAACACCCACGACCATGAAGTTTCGTGCAACGGCATCATCTTCTTTGGCACACAGAGCATTCCCATCATAACACTGAGGGACGATGAGATCGATAAATTTGAGATGCTTTATCGTGTATTTGTTGACGAGTTCACCACCCGGGACAATATCCAGGGCGAAATGCTGCAAATGCTGCTTAAGCGGCTGATCATCAAAATCACAAGGTTGGCCAAGACGCAGCTTATCACCAAAGAGCTGGATAATAACCAGATTGAGATTGTCAGAAAGTTCAATGTGCTGGTGGAAACGCATTTCAAAACAAAAAAACAGGTAGCCGACTATGCTGATATGCTTTTCAAATCACCAAAAACCCTTTCGAACCTATTTGCCAAATTCAACCAGAAGTCGCCACTGAGCATTATCCACGAACGCATTGTGCTTGAAGCAAAAAGGCAGCTGCTCTACACTGACAAAACCACCAAGGAAATTGCCCACGAACTGGGCTTCGATGAAGTGTCCTCGTTTCACAAACTTTTCAAAAAAGTCACCTCAATGGCGCCGCAGCGATTCAAACATGAGGCCAAAAACACCGCTATTGGGAAAAATGAACAATTAGTAGGGAAAAGCTGACTCTCACCCTGGCAAGCGGGCGGCGTAAAATTGTACTGTAAACGGTATTCAATTTTTAAATCACAAAACAGTACAACAATGTCAACATTTAAAGTACCCACGAAAGACGAAGTAACCGAAGGCAACAAAGCTATTTTTGAGAAATTGGAAGCGGGCCTCGGTTTCGTACCCAACCTTTACGCCTCATTTGCTCACAATGAAACTGCACTGAGCGACTACATGGCCCTGCAGAACCGGAAAAGCACCTTGAAGGCCAAAGAACGGGAAGTAATCAATCTGGTGGTGAGTCAGGTGAACGAATGTCAGTATTGTTTGTCGGCACACACCGTGCTCGGAAGAATGAATGGCTTCAGTGACGAGCAGATTCTTGAGATCAGAACAGGCCAGGCCTCGTTCGACAAAAGGCTGGATGCCCTGGCCAAATTTGTGAAAGACGCCACTGTCAACCGCAGCAAGCCTGGAAGAGAGTCAGTGGAGAACCTGTTTTCAGCCGGGTATTCTTCTGCTAACCTGGTGGATATCATTATGGTAATTGGAGATAAAATCATTTCCAATTTCATCCACGGTGCCACACAGGTGCCTGTCGATTTTCCTCTGGCTCCAGAATTAGCTGAAGTATCTATTTAATCCATCACTCCGTAAATTAAATTGACAATGATGAAGCAAACAGCATTCTTATTGACTATCCTGGGCATGCTTGCAGGGTTTGGCTGCCTCGCTCAGAAGGCCGAAACCATCAAGCTTGACCAAACACCCGGCGAGTTCGAAACAACTGAGCTTACTTTGAAACCGGGTAAGTATGTGTTCGACGTATCCAACAAAGGCGTGGATCATGCTGTTGGTTTTGTGATCACGCCAAAGGGAAAAACCGATCAGGAGAATCACATCAAAAGTTCCTATCTCACGAAGGTAATTGAGAATGGTGAATCAGCTAAATCCGGAGAAGTGAGCCTGGAGAAAGGCGAGTATGTCTACTTCTGTCCGTTAAACCCAACACCTCACTACCGATTGGTGGTTAACTGATGAAAATTCTAAAAAGGTGAGTTGAAAGGTCTTCCTGCTGGGAAGGCCTTTTTTATTTGCAAACATCCGGCGTAGCCACTAATAAAAAAGAATAGGGAAGCCAGCCTACAAGTTGTTTGCATGCATGAACATGGCAATCACCTTTGTTCACTCAACTTCTTCCTGTATATTTTCAATCGACTAACCCTACACACATCGCCAATGAAACGGTGGCTCTTTGTTTGTCTGATTTTTGTAAGCTACCCTCTCGTCCTTTCAGCAGAGAAAAACCCGTTCAACGGCTTTATTGAAAACAAGGGGCAATGGGACAACAGCGTGAAGTTCAGAAAAAAGGTTCCGCACGGATTTCTGCTGCTTCAGGACGCTGGCTGGGTCTATTATTTAAGCAACACTTTTGACAGTTCCCATGGCCATTTAGACGGTCAAAGCAGCGGAGCACTTCAGGAGTCGGCCGCACTTGGCGTGTCGCAGGCCATTTCCACCACCTTTGTAGGTGCCAACAAACACCCTGCTACCTCCACCATGGAGGCACAGAGCTACTACCATAATTTCTTTTTGGGAGCGGAGGATCATTGGGCCAGCAGCGTGCCGGAATTCAACGAAGTGCAATACTGTGATCTCTACGAGAGCATTGACCTGAAAATGGTTTCTTACGGCGGGGCATTCAAATATGACCTGATCGTGTCGGCAGGAGGCAACCCCGATCAGGTTGCCATGGAATGGAAAGGCTGCGGAGACGTGTACCTGCTGAATGACAACCTGGTCGTGGAAACGGAGTTTGGGCAAATGATAGAACAGAAGCCGTTTGCCTACCAGCTGATAAATGAAGACACTGTGGAGGTGCCGGCTCGTTTCAGCCTAGATGGCCAGCAGGTCTCTTTTGAATTTCCTGACGGCTACGACAAAGACAAAACACTGGTCATCGACCCGTTGCTCATTTTTAGTACCTACTCAGGCTCATCAACCGACAACTGGGGAAACACCGCCACCTTCGACAAGGACGGCAACACCTATGCCGGAGGCATCATTTTTGGAGCGAGCACTGGGGTTTTTGTTCCCTCCGTTGGAGCGTTTCAGGAAGGTTTCGAGGGAGTGTATGACGTAGTGATCATGAAATTCGATTCTACCGGAACGCAACTGCTCTACGCCACTTACCTGGGTGGGGATTTAGCTGAAACACCTGTTAGCCTGATTGTGAACAGTAGCAATGATCTGATTATAATGGGCGTGACTTCGTCCTTGGATTTTCCGGTGACTTCCGATGCATTTCAAACCGTTTACGGTGGCGGAGAAGGCGTGGACCCCTTTGGCAACGCATTCAACCTTTATACCAAAGGCACGGACATTTTTGTGAGCATACTAACAAACGATGGAACATCCCTAAGAGCTTCATCTTTCCTTGGTGGAAGTGAAAACGATGGGATTATCTCGGTTGGTGGTGCTTTGACATTAAATTATGGTGACCAATTCAGAGGTGAAGTGAATATTGATGATGAGGATAATATCTATATAGCTTCCAGTTCTCCCTCAGCAGACTTTCCCATGTCCAACCAAATATTACCTCATAGCGGGCAGTTCGATGGGCTTTTGATTAAAATGGATTCGAAACTCTCTGAGATGAAATGGGGCACTTTCATTGGTGGCGACACTACCGACGTGCTGTTCACGGTAAAGCCTGACGGAAAGGGTGGGGTTTATGCTGCCGGAGGAACAACAAGTACAACTTTTCCATTCGGCATCACCGGGTGGCAAAAATCACTTGCTGGCGCTGCCGACGGTTATGTCATTCATATCAATGAGTCGCTGCTCACTGTTGATGCTGCTACCTATTTGGGTTCATCAGCTACCGATCAAGTGTATCTCATGGATCTGGACAACGAAGGCAATGTGTACGTAGTGGGTCAGACCAAAGGAGCTTACCCTATTGTCGGCAATGCCTACATCAACCCCGGAAGCGGGCAGTTTCTACATAAGTTAAGTTCAAATCTAAGAAACACCATTTGGTCGACTGTCTTTGGGTCAAGAACCTTACCCTCTAATATTTCCCCTACAGCCTTTCTTGTCAGCGATTGTAACAATATCTATATCAGTGGCTGGGGTGGTAGCTCCATCAATCAAAGCAGTAGCTACAACCAGGGGAACACTTTCGGCATGCCGTTAACTCCAGACGCATTTCAATCCACCACAGACGGGGGCGACTTTTACCTGATTGTTTTTGAACCGGATGCAGCCGATGTTTTGTATGCCACCTACTTTGGTGGAAACCCAGGCAGAGATCACGTAGACGGAGGTACCAGTCGCTTCGATAAACGTGGAGTGGTTCATCATGCAGTGTGTGCGGGTTGTGTAATTCAAAATCCAACCGGCGGAACTCAAGGCGCATTCCCTACCACTGAAGGCGCATGGTCGACAACAAATGGAAACACAACGAACAACAATTGCAACCTTGGCGTCTTCAAATTTGACTTATCCACCCTTTCGGCAAGCTTTGTTACCAACACGCCCGACCTGCAAAACCCTGACATCAAAGAAGGGTGTGCTCCTTTTGAGTTTCTGTTCACCAACGAAAGTGTGGGAGGAGAAACTTACTTCTGGGATTTGGGCGACGGTGCCACATCAACTAATAGCGACACCGTGCGGCACACTTATCAGTCCGCAGGCGAATACACGATCACCCTTACTGTTACCAACCCAAATACCTGCAAAAACCTTGATGTGACAACCAGGCAGCTGGTGCTCACACAGGGAACGTACACATTGAGTCCCTCAGCAACTATTTGCTATGGCGAATCGATTCAACTGGAAGCCACCGGAGGTACTTCCTACTATTGGACGCCAGGTACGAGAGGGTTGAGCTCCACCGAGACCGGCAGCCCGACCGCCAGTCCCAGGGCCACCACCACCTATTTTGTCGAGATTTACAACGAAGGAAACAAATGCACTTTCATCGATTCTCTTACCGTCAATGTGCTTGAGGAAATCACTATCAGTTCAGAAATAGAGGCCATCTACAACTGCTCCGGCGTATCGGAATACAACTTTACAGGAAACGTACAGGGCACAGATTTAGCCTACTGGGATTTTGGCGACGGGACACAATCTTCAGTGTTGGTTGGCACCCATCAATATGCAACGGAAGGAACCTTCACCACAAGGCTTATTGCTCCCAATGAGCTTTGTGTGGAGGAAGTAGGTGAGGTGATCAAAGTAGGTGAGCTGATGGTTCCCAACGCCTTCTCTCCCAATGGAGATGGTGTGAACGACAGGTTTGAAATTCAGTACATACAACCGATGCCAGTTACCATAGTAGACCGGACGGGTAAGGTGGTTTACCAAAACAATGAATACACCAATCAGTGGGACGGCGATAACCTGCCAACGGGCATCTACTACTATGATGTGGTGCTACCCGATTTCACCACCTGCAACGGATGGGTGCATTTGCTCAGATAAGTGCGTGTTAAAACTTCTCCTCGTACACAGTGCCGTTAGCGTTGCCCAGCCTCACTTCTGTGACCTGCCCGGCTCCTTCAAAAGCAAATCGTATACCTATGATATCGCCTATCGAGCCAGACTGATTCTCGGTTAGCACGGATGTTCCGTTGAGCAAAACCTCAAATTTATCTCCCGTTCTTGATACGTTCAATGTTTGCCATTGCGAAAAATCGCACCCAAAGCCACTCAAGTCTTCTGTCTTCCCGTCGATCCACCTGTTCCCGGTTAGCAGGCCCAGGTTAGACACACAGCCCTTGTCGGACAATGGAATAATCACAGCACTTTCGGTGGCCAGCAAATAAATGATCACATTGCGGCAAACCGACTCCTCGACAGTGGAAGCATTTCTCAAACTTGCTTCAAAGACGAAATCGGTTCCGTTCATCCCCTCAAATTCTCTCACATTGTGGAACGTGGCCCAAGTCTCATTAAAAACGGCGGCACCTGATTTTTCCCGAAATACTTTTGATGAAATACCCATCCATCCTTTTCCTTTTATTTCGTCAGAGTGGAGATACACTGGCACTGGCGACTTATCGATCATTGCCTTCCAGCCAAGTGATTTGATAAATACATTGTCCATCGCTTTCACTTCGCCGTCGACAATAAGCCTGGCTCCAAAATAGCCTGGGTAGTAGTAGATAGAGGTGTGGTAATTGCCTTTTTCATCTACCTTTTCTCTCCGCTCAGGGTCCCAATTTTGCTGGATGTAGACATTATCTGATTCATACTGAGCGACGTCATAATGAAAAATGACGGAGTTGGGCAGGTCATCGGAAGTTTTCTTGCTTTCGAACAAGGGCTTGGGAAGCTCTTTCTTCTCCGGTGTTTCAGGCTTCTTTTCTTCCTTGCCCATCATCAAAAATGAGGCGATAACCAACGCAATCACACCTACCGGTGCAATCAGCAGCAGGCCATTTTTCTTTTTGCTTTTTTTCGGGGCAATCACCCTGTCAGAATTAAAAGAACCCTCGCTGGCGGTAAGCTCTGGTGGTGTCACCGGAATACCTCCTTTTTGGCGAAACTGCCTCCAGTTGTCATATCCAACGAACTGAGCTAAAGCATTTAGCGTGGCCACGTTAGGCGAACTTTCATATTTAACCTTGCCCCAAATACGCTTTAGCGTAGTCACGCTCAGCCTTACCTGTGTCTTTTCAAATATCTTTTCGCTGAGTATTTCAAAGTCCTCACTGGTCCACAAGCTGGAGTTGCCCCAGCCAAGCCGTGACTCAATTAATTTCCTGCAGTGAGCTATCAAATATTCCATTCTAATTGAAGATACAATTTTATACGAAAAAGTCGACTAAAGGTATGCAGACCTTGCGTGAATGATCTTGAACAAACTTGAACACCCGTTGGAACATCTGTATAATGAACTACAGCGATCTTGTTACGATAGTCAAACAAAACTCAAAACAAATGAAAAGATTGAATCAATTGACATTGCTATGTATCGCTTTGTTTTTTAGCCAATTAGCCGTGGGGCAATCCTACGATCTACAGCAACTGCTAAAGAGTGAGAGCCTCACGGTCATCGACCGCAAAGTGACACCACTCAATGACGGTGGAAAAAATGCGGTTTCCTTTTCCGACAAAAGCGACGCTGGTGGCTATGCCCTAATCAAAGGCCTGGAATTCAGCGAAGGCACGATTGAAGTTGACATCAAAGGAAAAGACGTGCAAGGCAAGAACTTTGTTGGCGTTGCTTTTCACGCTGTGCCTGAAGACGGCAAGGAGACTGCCGCCGATATTGTTTATTTCCGTCCTTTCAATTTCAAATCTGGGGAACAAATTCGTCGCAGCCACTCAGTGCAGTATGTAAGTCCACCCCGGTGGGACTGGAGCGAGCTGAGGGAGAAGTATACCGGAAAATACGAAAACGAAATCCCCTCCCCACCTGATCCGAACGGCTGGTTTCATGCCCGCATAGAAGTGAAAGGCAAAGAAATCACTGTTTTCGTGGACGACGCAAAAGAGCATTGTTTAAAAGTGACCAAACTCAACGACAGAACCACGGGCAGCGTGGGGATATGGGTGGGTTACGCCACCAACGGCGACTTCGCAAACCTGACAGTCACCAAATTAAAATAAGCCGGGAAATTATGAGAAAGTTAATTTCTATAGCACTTGTGCTGATAGCAGGGATATGCTATGGCCAGAAAAAAGCGACTGTTAAAGTGCCTATGAAGCCCGAGCACTGGGAGTTTGCTCCCGGAAAAGTGGAATTCATCGAACACAAGGGCCAGCCATCGATGAAGATCCTACCACAGGCAGGCTTTGCCGTGCTCAAAGACATGGACTTCACCAACGGCACGATCGAGTTCGACATGGAAACCATAGATCCGAACTTTGCTTCCTTTTATTTCCACTGGCAAAGCCAGACAGAAAACGAATGCTTCTACCTGCGAACTGCCAGGATTGGCTACCCAACTGCCAAAGATGCGATCCAGTACGCACCCTTCGTCGGGGGAGTCAATCTCTGGGACATCATGGATCATTACCAAACCAATGCTGTGTTGAAGCGAGAGGAGCCTAATCACATAAAGCTGGTAGTTTCCGGAAAGCAAATGATGGTGTATGTCAATAGCAACTCGCCGACTCTTTACGTGCCTATGCTGGAAGGCAACACAACAGCGGGGACCATAGCCTTCGACAGTCAGGTGATTATTTCTAATCTGGTAGTCAAACATAACGAAACTGAAGGTCTCTCCCCTTTGCCCGGGGCTGACCCAACAGATTCGGATCCCTATTATATCAGAGCCTGGCAGGTCAGTGAGCCGGTTGCTGCCGGGCAATCAAGCCTGGAGTTCAGCCCAGGTTACATGCCCAGTGATACTACCGCCTGGGAGGCCATAACAGCTGAACGAAGGGGCCTTGTTAATCTGACACGAAAGTATGGGCAAAGCAGACCACGACGTATGGTTTGGTTAAAAACAACCATCAACTCAGCGAGTGAACAGAAGAAGTCGATTGACCTGGGTTTTAGCGATGAAGTTTGGGTAATGATTAACGGCAGGGTGCTGTATGTGGGTGCCAACCTCTATGGTCATCCAATCATGAAAGAACCTGACGGAAGACTTTCCTTATCCAATAGCTCGTTCGAAATCCCGTTTCAGAAAGGTGACAACGAATTGCTCATTGGTGTCGCCAACAATTTCTATGGCTGGGGAATTGCCGCCCGCTTCAAAGACCTGAATGGGCTAACACTCGAAAAGTAGCTGTTCGAAATATTTTAACCCTGGCTATTGACACAGTCAGGGTTACTTCTATATATTTACGTAAGCACTTACGTAATTTAAATCACTTATGGATTTTTATCAAATGGCTGGCAAAATGGCCGTGGGCAGCAGACTGCGAAAACTCAGTGACATACTTACTGAAAACGCCGCCAAGGTATATGATGTTTATCAGGTTGACCTGGAGCCAAGGTGGTTCCCGGTATTCTACACCCTGGCGAAAACCGAAGGCCTTGGCGTAATGGAAATTGCACAGAGTATAGGACAAAGTCATGCCTCTGTGAGCCAGATAATTAAGAAAATGAAAAAGAAAGGCCTGATTGCCGAGGTGAAAGACGAAGCCGATGGCCGGAGAAGTGTGGTAGAGCTTTCAGCAAAAGGCAAAGAAGTGAGTGAAAAGCTGGAACAGCAAATGATAGACGTCAAGAGCGCCTCCGAAGAGCTACTTTCCGAAATGCAATACGACATGTGGAAGTCCATCGAAGAAATGGAGTTTCTGCTTGAGCAAAGGAGTCTTTTCGATAGAGTAATGGCTAAAAGGAAAGAAAGAGAGGTGCAAAAAGTGAAAATCGTCGACTACCATGCTAAATATCAAAACGACTTCAAGCGATTGAATATCGAATGGATCGAAGCCTTCTTCAAGGTGGAGAAAACGGATCTCCTTTATCTGGACAACCCCAAATCATACATCATCGACAAGGGTGGGCATATTTTTTTCGCTGAATACGACGGAGAAATCGTTGGGACGTGTGCCCTGGCAAAGATGGACGATGAAACTTTTGAACTGGCAAAGATGGGAGTAAGCCCCAAAGCCCAGGGTAAAAAGATAGGCTGGTTGCTCGGCCAGGCCTGTATCGATAAAGCCAAAGCCTTAGGTACGAAGCGTATATTTCTCGAGAGCAATACCCGACTGGTACCAGCTATCAATCTTTATCATAAATTGGGTTTCCAAAAGGTGACCGGACCTCCGTCGCCTTATGAGAGAGCCAACATACAAATGGAATTGATTTTATGAGCAACATTGTCTTTACCACACCCGCCTCCGATGACGATCTTCAGCAAATTCTCGATGTTCAGGAGAGAAATCAACCCCATAATATAACACCGGAGCAGCTAGCCAAAGAAGGCTTTGTAACAGTGCGGCACAACCTGGATTTGCTTCGTTCAATGAATGAATCTGCGCCACAAATCATCGCAAAAGACGGCGACAAAGTGGTGGGCTATGCGCTTGTCATGCTTCAGTCATTTCAGGATTTGATACCCGTATTAAAGCCGATGTTTGTAACGCTTGAATCGCTCAACTACCGGAACAAGCCTATGCAGTCTTACAACTATTACGTGATGGGCCAGGTGTGCGTAGCTGAAGGATATCGTGGCATGGGGGTTTTCGATGGCATGTACCAGCAGCACAAAACGTTGTATGCCAATCAATTCGACATGTGCATCACTGAAATTGCCTCAAGAAACCCCCGCTCTCTCAGAGCTCACCAGCGGGTTGGGTTCCAAACCATACACACCTTTACCGATGCTACTGACACCTGGGACATCGTGGCCTGGGACTGGAGCTAACTCCTCTTGATGACATAAAGTAATCTATTTTGAATATCTTATATTGGCTGTCGGATATATTCAAATAGTTATGAGACTTTACATACCTGTGTTCTTTCTAACGCTGCTCTTGATTACTTCCTGCGAAAAAAAGGAAAGGAAACCATCCAAAAAAATTCTTTTCAACACTCCTGCCAAAGTGTTCGAAGAGGCTATGCCCATTGGCAACGGTCGCCTTGGTGCTATGATGTACGGCGATGTTGCCAAAGAAAAGTTCTCGTTGAATGAAGAAACGCTTTGGTCGGGCGGGCCTGTCGATGCCAACATGAATCCGGAGGCATACAAACATCTCCCCGCTGTAAGAGCAGCCCTTTTCAACGAAAACTACCAGCTGGCTGACAGCCTCGTCCGCAATATGCAGGGTTCCTTCTCACAGGCTTATGAGCCTATGGGCTTTCTTACCATTGATTTCGATCATGCTGGCGACCCAATTAAGTATAACAGGTCGCTTGACTTAAGCCGGGGCATTGCAACTGTTGACTATGAAATAAATGGCACAGCTTTTCATAGAGAAAGCTTTGTGTCATTCCCTGATCAGGTAATGCTGGTGAGGCTTTCTGCTAAAGGAAATGACAAGTTAAATTTTGAACTGGGCTTGAATAGTAAACTTCCGTTTTCCATTGTGGCCGAGGGAGCACAGGTGGCCATGAAAGGCTTCTCTCCTATCAAGTCGGAGCCAAGCTATCGGGGCGATATGCCCGATGCGGTGAAGTATGATAGCTTGAAGAGCATGCGCTTCTGCACCATCGCCAAAGTGCTGTCGACCGACGGAACCTCTGCCGCCACCGACGATAGAGTAAAAGTGTCCGGGGCCTCGTATGCCATCATAGCACTTTCTGCCGGTACCAGCTTCAACGGCTTCGATAAGCAACCCGGCACAGCGGGGAAAGACGAGATGGCTACCGCTACACAATATCTCACCAAAGCTGAAGGATCCGATTACGACATCCTGCTGGCAAGACACAAAGAAGACTTTGGTAAGCTATTCGATCGGGTGTCGATCGATCTTGGGCACTCAGCGGCCGACACGCTGCCTACTCCTGAACGCCTCAAGCGCTTTGCAGCAGGTGAAGCAGATCCGGACCTTGCCGCCCTTTACTTCCAATACGGCCGTTACCTGCTCATCAGCAGCTCAAGACCCGGAGGCACACCCGCCAACCTGCAGGGCATTTGGAATGAGCATGTGCGCCCACCCTGGAGCAGCAACTACACCACCAACATCAATGTGGAAATGAACTACTGGCCGGTAGAAGTGGCTAACCTGTCGGAACTGCATGAGCCGCTTCTGCAATTCGTCGGAAAGCTGGCTCAAACCGGTAAAGTCACTGCCAAAAACTTCTACGATGCAGACGGATGGGCGCTTCATCACAACTCTGATATTTGGGCAATGACCAACCCTGTGGGTGATTTTGGGAATGGCTATCCAGGCTGGGCCAACTGGGGCATGGGCGGCCCATGGATCAGCACCCACCTTTGGGAGCATTTTGCCTTCACCAGAGACACCGTCTTTCTTGAAAACCACGCTTATAGCTTGATGAAAGGTGCCGCTCAGTTTTGTCTCGACTATCTTGTAGAAGGCCCTGACGGTTATCTGGTAACTGCTCCTTCCACCTCCCCCGAAAACGACTATATCACAGACAAGGGCTACGTGGGTGCCACTTTTTATGGTGGCACGGCCGACCACGCCATGATCCGGGAGTTGTTCATTGACCTGATAGAAGCTACCAAAGTACTTAACAAGGATGAAGATTTGAGGAAGGAGTTGGAAACCACACTGGACAAGCTTTACCCTTATCAGGTTGGCCAGAAAGGAAACTTGCAAGAGTGGTACCACGACTGGGAAGATAAAGATCCTCACCACAGGCATATCTCTCATTTATTCAGCATTTACCCCGGGCGCTCCATCACACCCTCGAGTACACCAGATTTAATGGAAGCAGCCCGACGCTCTTTGGAGCTTCGCACCAACAATGGCACGGGCTGGTCAATTTCCTGGAAAATCTCTTTGTGGGCCAGGTTGTTGGATGGCGATATGGCGCTGGATGCCATCAAAAAGCTTTTCAACTATATCGGCACAGAGGAAGGCGTTCAATACCAGGGCGGCGGCACTTACCCTAACCTGATGGACGCCCACCCACCGTTTCAGATTGACGGAAACTTCGGAGGCGCAGCCGGCATTGCCGAAATGCTGCTGCAAAGCCATGAAGGCGTGATTCATCTACTTCCAGCATTACCCTCTGAATGGAAAACAGGGAAAGTCACCGGGCTGCGTGCCCGTGGCGCTGTAACAGTTGACATAGAATGGAAGGATGGAAGCCTGGTGTCGGCAGTCGTCACGCCCGACTTTGAGGGAGAATACACCATCAGACTCGGAGACAAAATGCAGACAATAGCGGCGAAGAAAGGAAGCAGGCAATCAATAAAATTCTAACAATATGGCGTACGATGAACACCTTGCAGAGCGAATTGGCCAAAGTCTGAAGTCACACAAAGTATCGTTTGAGGCCAAGAAGATGATGGGAGGGCTTTGCTACCTCGTCGATGGAAAAATGACTGTGGGTATTGTGAAAAATCAATTGATGGCCCGCATCGACCCTGATACCTACCAGGAAGCACTACAGCGAAAAGGAGCGAAAGAAATGGACTTCACTGGTCGGCCAATGAAAGGCTATGTATTTGTCTCGCCAGAAGGTATGGATTTGGATGAAGACCTGGACTACTGGGTCGGGCTGGCAGTAGAATTTAACCCCAGGGCCAAAGCGAGCAAAAAGAAATCGTAAATTGTGGCTATGTCAAAAGTTATCCTGAGTAAAAAAAGCATCAAAGAGCAGCAGGCAGAAAGGATGAACAGGTTCCTCAGCCTGTCAGCCGAGGAGAAACTTGCATTTTTACTAAAGCTCAACAGCTATGCTGCAATGATGAAAAGAGAGCCCCTAAAAAGGCCGCAGGGAAAAGGGCTTTTGATTACAAAGCAGGTCAAAAATGACTAACGAGCTTCCGGAATTCCTTAAGGTAATTGATTCGCTCAACAAACATCAGGTGCTTTATATGGTGATTGGTGGGTTTGCTGTTAACTATTACGGTCACAGCAGGGTCACCGGAGACATCAACTTGTATCTCAAAGATTGGTTGGAAAATCGCCAGAACCTTATCAACGCTATTGAGTCACTCGGCTATGGACGATTTGAATCACTACTCAACGTTCCGATGATAGCTGGCTACTGTGAGATCATGATGGATGACGGGATGTATGTCGACCTGATGGCACAAATTCCAGGAATTGATCCGCTGGCTTTCGACGCAGACCTGGCGCAATGCGAAACGGCAGTTATTCAGGGAGTGTCGGTATTTTATATCGGATTTCGACAGCTACTGAAGAACAAGGAAAGCACTGGAAGAAATAAAGATTTGCTTGACCTAGAAGAGTTACGGAAAATAAGAAAGGATTAGAATATGTCTTTCACTTTCAAACTAAAGCCAACAAGCACTACAGACTGAATTTTATCCTCCCCAACGAACCGGTTTCGTAGTTCGAATTTTCCACTGTCGGCAAGGGCAAAAATTTCTATGATCTCTTCCCCTGGATAGACGACCCAATATTCTCGTACGCCACTTTCTTCATATAAGCTGTACTTGTTTTTGAGGTCTTTGGCAGCTGTAAAAGGAGAAAGTATTTCAACCACCAAATCGGGAGCACCTATGCATCCCATGTCGTCCAGCTTGCTCTGGTCACAAACGACCATTATGTCAGGTTGAACTACGTTGAAAATCTCTTTGTCTTTGCTGCCTTTCTTCGATGGAAGTCTGACATCAAACGGAGCAAAGTATACTTCACACGGATGCCCCTCTAAAAAATTGTACATCTTATTTCCAAGTGACGCACTTACCTTTTGATGGCTGCGGCTAGGGCCAGGCGACATATGAAAAATTTTTCCTTTGATCAGCTCCACCCTATCCTCAAAAGTCCACCGCAAATAGTCGGCATAGGAATAGGCTGCTCCCGAATCAAGGAGGGTAATATCGTCGATATTTTCCTCTGGCATATTATATTTTACCGGCATCCTATAAATATAAAAACTTACTGCCTTTTTGTAAAAAGAAACCCTGACCATTTTGCATGATCAGGGCCCGCATATATCTACCCGGTTTAAATCAGTTTACATCCATCGTTGGGTCAAATTCCGCCTTCCAGGCAAGAATTCCGCCTGCCATATTGTAGGCATTGTCAAACCCTTTCCTTTCCAGAAATTCTACGACCGTACCGCTTCTTCTTCCGCTTCTGCAGTACACCACCACCTGCTTGCCTTTCTCCACTTTATCGATATTGTCGGCCATGTTACCCATAGGTATGTGCAGCCCGCCAATATTGGCCTGAGCCACTTCATTCGGCTCTCTTACGTCAATCAGCTGAAAGTCAGCCCCTGAATCCATCAGTTTTTTCAGTTCGTTTACACTTATTTCCTTCATGGCTATTCCCGTTCTTTAATCTTCGAAGATCAAATTAAGTCCTTCAAAAAACAACAATTAAATGCTTAATCAGTATTTAAAGCCACTAATTTTTTTGAAAAGTTCCAAATAAGCCTTCACTTTGTCGCCTTCAATTTTGTAGTTACAGCATATGAGCAGCAAAAAACATTTCGAAACCAACGCCATCCGTACACAGGCAGAACGTTCGTCACAACGAGAACACAGCGTGCCTATCTACGCCACGTCTAGTTTCGTATTCGATAATGCTGAGCAAGCCCGTGCGTTGTTTGCCAATGAGGAAGAAGGGAACATTTACACCCGCTTCTCCAACCCTAACAACGACGAGTTCATTCAAAAGCTTTGCCTATTGGAGGGCACTGAAGACGGTATGGCCATGGCCTCGGGCATGGCAGCCATGTTCACCAGCATGGCGGCTTTTCTGAACAGCGGCGACCACATTATCGCCTCCCGTTCTGTTTTCGGCTCCACGCACCAGATTCTGACGCAGCTATTCCCCCGCTGGGGTATCACACATACTTATGTGGACCTTAGCGACCCGGCAGAAGTGTGGGAAAAAGCTGTAACACCCAATACAAAAATGGTTTTTGCGGAAACTCCCTCTAACCCAGCGCTCGACTTGATAGACCTGGAGTGGTTGGGACAATTTGGTAAAAAGCACAACCTGATCGTCAATATTGACAACTGCTTTGCTACACCTTATCTACAAAACCCGGCCAAATACGGCGTGCATATCGTTACTCACTCCGCCACCAAATTTATCGATGGCCAGGGAAGAGCGATTGGTGGTGCTGTGCTCGGCAGTAAGGAACATATTGAAAAAGTGAGGTTCTTCGCCCGCCACACAGGCCCGGCCATGTCACCATTTAATGGCTGGATTCTCTCCAAGAGCCTCGAAACGCTGGCAGTGCGAATGGAAAAACATTGCGACAATGCGCTCAAGCTAGCCACTCACCTGGAAAGCCACCCCGAGGTGGTTTGGGTGAAATATCCTTTCCTTCCTTCTCACCCCCAACAGGCGTTGGCCAAAAAACAAATGACCCTGGGCGGCGGTCTCGTTACCTTTGAGCTGGGTGGTGGAGTGGAAAGAGGAAAGAGATTCCTCAATTCCCTGAAAATGATCTCGTTCTCCGCCAATTTGGGAGACACACGCACAATAGCGACTCACCCTGCCTCTACTACACACTCGAAGCTCAACGCAGAAGAGAAAAAAGTAGTGGGCATCACCGATGGGCTAATCAGGGTCTCTGTGGGACTGGAACACCTGGATGACATTAAAGAAGACCTGGAGCAGGCTATCAAAGCTTCAAAGTAAACACATCACTTTGCTGCAAAAATAGCCAACCCAGCCGCCCCTAAATAAGAACGGCTGAGTTGACGTAGGTGGCAAGGCATGTCCACCACTATTAAATCTTAAAGAACCACGAGCAATTAGGCAGTGGAAAGGAGTTGACCTCCCCGTCCTGAAACACCGTAACACCAGCGAGAGCTATCTGGAAGGCACGCCCTTCCCGATGCTGAAACCTAACTCCAGGCATCAAAACCAGTGCAGAGAATTTTTCATAACCGGACTCATCCGAAATCCTTACCGAAGTAAGCATTCCATTGCTATCGAAGTTATCATGCCACATACTGCTCCTGCGGTATTGGCTGGCCACAAAAAACATGGAATCAAAAATAAAACTTGACTTACTACCTACCGGTGTTACACCAGCAATCGAAAACGATGGTGCTTTTGCCATTCCATTTTTCTCAGATTGGTAAGGAATATTTGGGTAGTATCCTCCAAACTCGTCAGGGGTAACGGGATAAACGCCCGGCTTTGCGTAGTAGCTTTCTGTTCCCGTCCCAACGTACAAATAGCCAGCGGAGAAAGTAATATTGCTCCGTCGGTCCCCTAGTGTTACCATCCCCCAGTGAAGTGCTCCCGCACCTTTGAAGTTATTGAGATATCCGGAGGATCCCAGTAGTGTTCCTATGCCAAAGCTAACTTTCTCATTTCGAGTTGGGATTGACACTTTGAACACTCCAACGAACGGACTGGCTATCCAGGTAGACATGATGCCCGCTGAAAAGTTGTCGGCCAGAGAAAAATGAACCTCCGGCCCATACAGGTTCAGCATGCCATAGTCCTCCCCCTTCCTGATTGGTAGTGCGTTGGTAGTGAAATAGTACCTTGTACTGAACGGGTCATTGCCCTGGTACTCTCCGGTTACGTCAATACGATCCGACTCGGCAAAGGGTCTGATCGTTTTGACATCGCTCTTGGCTATATAAATCTTTCCAAGGTTTTCCGTTTCAAGAAGTATTTCTCTCCCATCATCGCTCACAATCACACCTACTCTTACAACACCGTCGTGAGTAGTGACAATCACTTTTTCTGCCACGCTGTCGGCAGCTGGTTCCTGTGCATAAGCTGCAAATGAAATAACAAGAGCAGCCACAAATGAAAAAATCAGTTTTGCTTTCATGGTACGAATCGTTTAAAAAATGATATTGGTCTTATAAAAATCTTAAGTTCGAAACCTGAATTCCAGGTAGGCCAGGCACTATCAGCTATAGCCTCCGCCTTTAAAAAAATACTCGCATAAGGATGCTGAGCAATAACACGAGATCAAAAAGTAGTGATAGCATGCTATCCGCTATTGTAGGTTATGCAAAAAGTCGGCCAATTATTAATTATTGAAACCTTAAACCGATCAAAACGCACTATGCCCAGATCAAGACAATAACACTCACTTGCATATTCTGTCGCCCTTAAATCATATTCTGCTGCGGATCATATGCTGTCCCTTGTCAAATATTACTACTTTTGCAGCTTCCGAATAAACAGCAAAAACAATGGATTCTGCAGAATTGAAAAAAGTGGCCCTCAACGATGTTCACGTTTCCCTGGGTGGTAAAATGGTACCTTTCGCAGGCTACAATATGCCTGTTCGCTACTCCTCCGACCTGGACGAACACCATACCGTTAGAAATGCCGTAGGTGTGTTCGATGTGTCGCACATGGGTGAGTTTATGGTAGAAGGCCCGGGTGCCCTGCCTCTCATCCAAAGCGTGACATCCAACGATGCGTCGAAACTGGTGAATGGACAGGCGCAGTACTCCTGCCTGCCCAACGACAAGGGCGGCATTGTGGACGACCTGCTTGTATATAAAATGGCTGATGAGAAATACCTGCTGGTGGTCAACGCCTCTAACATCGACAAAGACTGGAACTGGATCAGCAGCCACAACTCCTTCGGAGCGAAAATGACCAATATCTCAGACGCCACATCCCTTTTTGCGGTGCAAGGCCCCAAGGCAGTAGAAGTCCTTCAAAAGATCACCAGCGTCGACCTTTCAGCTATCGGATACTACCACTTCACGTTAGGCGAAATGGGCGGTATCAAAGACATTATCATTTCCGCTACGGGTTATACGGGCGCTGGAGGTTTTGAGCTATATGTGAAAAATGAGGACGCTAAAAAACTGTGGGACAAGGTATTTGAAGCTGGAGCCTCGGCGGGCATTAAACCTATAGGTCTTGGTGCCAGAGACACCCTGCGCCTGGAAATGGGCTTCTGCTTGTATGGCAATGATATCGACGATACCACCTCTCCAATTGAAGCCGGGCTGGGCTGGATCACCAAATTCACCAAGGAGTTTACTAACTCAGCTGCGATCAACGCACAGAAAGAAGCTGGTATCAGCAAAAAGCTGGTGGGCTTCGAATTGGTTGACAGAGGCATTCCACGAGCGCATTATGAATTGTTCAATTCCTCTGAAGAAAAAATTGGCGAAGTAACATCCGGCTCACAATCGCCGACACTCGGCATAGGCATAGGCATGGGCTACGTGAACAAGGCATACAGCCAGCCCGACACGGAAATATTTGTAGGGATCAGAGGCAAATTCCTGAAGGCCAAGGTGGTAAAAGTGCCTTTTCTAAAAAAGTAAACTGATGAGGAATATTGATGTCTGCCTTTCTCCGGAATTAATCCATCAATACGAGTTAAAAGGCAAAATTGTGGTGGTGGTGGACATACTCAGGGCCACCTCCTGCATGGTTTCAGGCTTGGCCACCGGAGTAGCTGCCATCAAACCATTGGCGGATGTGGACATCTGCAAAGGGCTTAAGCAAGAAGGTTATTTCACGGCGGGTGAACGCAACGGCAGCAAGGTGGAAGGCTTCGACATGGGCAATTCCCCTTTCGAATACATGGAGCCTCATCTGAAGGGGCAGAAAGTGGCCGTTACCACCACCAATGGTACCCTTGCCATCGAAAAATCAAAGACGGCAGATCAAATCGTTATCGGTGCCTTTCTCAACCTGACTGCCGTTGCCAAATACATCCAGCAGCAAGACAAAGACGTGGTTGTGGTTTGTGCGGCCTGGAAAGGGAAAGTGAATCTTGAGGACAGCTTGTTTGCCGGCGCACTGGTTGAACGACTGGCCGCTTCGCACCAACCTGAGTGTGATGTCCCCCGAATGATGGTAAAGCTATACCAGATCGAAAAAAATGACCTCTTCACATTTGTGAAGGAGTCGTCGCATGCCCGCCGTCTCAACAAGCTGGACGTATTCAAGGACATCGAATTTTGCGTGCAGGAAGATACGTTTGATATCGTTCCCGTGCTGAGAGACGGACATCTCGTTTTAGCGGGCTAAAGTCGTGCCGGCAGGCAACCCCACCGGCACGGCCGCTACATACTACTCACTCCGCAACGTATCCACAGGATTGACGCTGGTAGCTTTAGCCACCTGGCTTGCCACCGTCACGGCTGTTGTCACCAGCACAATGCCCATCGCCAGAATGAATGGTAGTGCTGTGGTTTGCTTAGGGTCTGGATAAATAGCGTTGATCATTTGAGTGATAAGAAAAGCACCTGCCGGTGCCCCCAAAAGAAAGGCAATAAGAATCGTCCAAAAGTATTGTTTACTGGCAATTCTGATAATTTGCGTTGCATCAGCCCCCAGCACCTTCCTTATCCCGAATTCCTTTTTCCGACTTTGAATACTAAAGCCGAGCAAACCAAACAAGCCCAGGCAAGCAAGGACAATAGCTAAGCCCGATATGAAGCTTATAACCACAATATTTCCCTGATTTTCCTTAAAGAAGTAGTCAAAAACATCTACCTGATACTTACTGTTGTAAGGGTCGTTTGGAGCTATCCCTGTCCATGCTGATGCAAAATATTCGTCCAGTTCTTTTTCATTACCCGCAGCGGTTTTCACTACGAAATAATTAAAATCCTCCTCGGGCGCCGCAGTGAAAACAGTTGGTAGCATTTCATCGTAAAAAGCGTTGCACATGAAGTTTTCCACTACCCCCACTACCGTGTACCGTGTGCTATCATAAGTCACCGGTTGGCCTATGGCATCATCCCAACCAGCCTTTTCCACAAACATTTCTGTTACGATGATACTTCCTGACTGGTCAGCTGCTTTGCTGTCTCCAAAGAACCTTCCTTCCTTAAGGCGGAAGCCCATCGTTTCCATATAGTTTTCGCCCACATGAAAGGCATAGGTTTTGACTTCCTTATCAAGCACGTCGGCTTTGGTGAGCTTATTGGCCCTGGCCACGTGGTAATTGCTCCCGGCATAGCTCAAAACAGCGGTATTCCTGTTGGCCGCATCCCTCAGGGCCTGAAAGTCCGACGCCTCCACCAGTGGCATTGAAATGATTCCTTTGGGATTGTATCCCCAGTCCTTTTCTGACTGATAAATGGCATTGTCAGTAAAAACAAAGCAAGCGATGATGGTGCTTATGGCGAAGAAAAACTGAAAGCCCAACAATATTTTGCTGAAGACGTTCTTTGAACCCAGCTTCTCATTTCCTCTGAAAATACTGGTTGGCTGAAACTTCGACACATAGAAGGCCGGATAGGCACCTGACACCATGCCAATAAATAGTAACAGCCCACCGAAGAAAGCAATCAGCATGGGAAGACTAGAAAATTCAAAGGGAATGGTAATTGGTATCATGGTGTTGAGCCCGGGCAAAAAGAAATAGTAGCTCATTACAGTGCCCAAACCCAGTGCAAAAGTGCATAAGATCATGTTCTCCAAAATGAACTGGTAAATGATCTGTCGCCGATTTCCCCCAATCACCTTCCTCATGGCAATTTCTTTCAGGCGGCGAGTAGCAGCCGTTACAGAGATATTCATATAATTAAAACAAGCCAGCAACACCAGCATAGCTGCTACCACAGAAAGCCCAATACGCCCGGCTGGATGCCCGCTCCCGCTTATCGAACCATCTATTTCAAATGACCTGAGTGCCAGTTGCTCCAATGGCACCATCTCAAATTTCTCTATAGGCCATTTGCTGCTTGTTTGATTCTGCAGCGCCACAAATCCTCTAAAGGTCTCCTCCAGTTCCTGTGGCTGGCGACCTTCCTTCATTTCAATAAAAATAGCATCTGTGGAATAGGCCCAGTCATAATGATCTTCGAGCTGCAGATCAAAGAAGTTGTCCATCGGCACCATGATTTCAAATGAAAAGCTCGCTTTATCCGGCGTCTTGTCCATTACCGCTCCCACCGTATAGTTCTGAATCATACCGTTGGAATACTTGATGGACACATCCTTGCCCATAGCGTCCTCCCGTCCAAAGTATTTCTCTGCGGTATTTTTATCAATCACTACATAACTTTTGTTCTCAAGCGCATTTATATCTCCATACTTGATAGGAAAATCAAACACTTTCAGCAGAGCCGGGTCAACAAACGATACCAACTCACTAAAAACATTGTCACCAAACCGCATATTGCCATACTGGAATTCGATCCGCACCACATTGTCAACTCCAGCGTGCTTGTCTACCAAATCCGGCCCTATGAGCAGGGGAGCATCTGCCCACATCGCAGTGCTGTTCTCGGTTTTCACATGATTGATCAATTGGTAAATATTCCTCCTGTTGGAATGGAAGTCGTCCATATGTGTCTGCATATCAACAAATATGAAAATGGCGATGCCCATGCCTATTGCTACAGACAAGCCAAGGATGTTGATGAGCGAGATGCCCCAGTTTTTGGATAGGTTTCTGAAACCTACCGTAAAGTAATTTTTAATGAGTCCCATTTGATTAGTCTTATAATTTGAGTTTGTCCTTTTAATGTTTGCCCACCTAAAAAATCGAAGTACATTCCAAATAAACCGCCGCCGGGCTTTTTGGGCGTCTGCAGCAGCCTCCCTCTCAAAAATCTCATAGATATCCCCTTCGATCTCCTCCAGAAGATCGGGGCTGCAATACCACCTCAGGAATTTATCAGCCCATTTAGGCGGCGATAGCTGCTTCATAATGAAAAGTTGAAGGCCATTTTTGGTATTCTTTTGTACAGTTCGCTCCTGAAAGCAAAAGACTCATCCAGCGCCTTTTTACCAACGGCCGTCAAAGTGAAGTACCGCTTGCGTCGCCCGCCTCTTTCGTTGGTCGCTCCTCCCATCCGTGACGTAACATAGCCTTTCTCTTCCAGCCTCCGCAACACGGCATGAGCCGCACTTACATTCATGCTTCTTCCTGTCTGCTTTTCTATTTCATCCATCACCGCCACACCATAGGCCTCGTCAAACAACGCCCCAACTGTCAGCAGTATAAGTTCTTCCAATTCACCCAAATAGGAGCCTTTCATAGTCACTATTAGTTATACAAACATAAAAGTAATGTATTATGTTGTCTTTTTGTAGAAGAAATAAAAATAAAAGAGCCGGGAGATCATCCCGGCTTAAAATTCTATGAGACCATTGCCTATTGTTTTTTAAACCTGGCCCATGTTTCATCTATGTATACGGAGTCAATTTGTCGCCCTCCCTTTACTGTCTTTTCCGCATAAAGCGTCCACCTGTTGGCGTTAACTACACCACCAAATGTAATGGTAGCCCCTGTTAGGGTGTGACCCGACGGGTGAATCATTGCCACATTCTCGGTGTACGTCTTCCCGTCATAGATAATTGACCCTGTGCCAGCTCCGGAAATATAATCGCCGTCGTCGTTGTATTGAATCCATACAAAATGTGAGGGGGTCACAAGCTTCATATACTTCACAAAGCCAGGGTAGCTCATTTCAGGCCCCCCTTCCTTTTCGTGATAGGAAACCAACTCCCAGGTTCCCACCAGAGAAGAATCGTTTTTTGCAACAGCAGGCACCTTCCTCCACATTTCCTCAATGCGAGACGAATCCACCGCAATAGTCTCTGCGCTTTCTACGTCAAATTCGAAATCTTTCACAAAACCTCGATGGTGCCATTCACCGTTGACAAAGTCAGCAGTGAAATTGATTTTCTGGCCGAGGATGCTACTGGTGGCTGGTAGAAAAAATTCAATATTTTCAACATAATTCTCGCCATCGTAGGTGTAGGTTCCACCTCCCATCCCCACAAGTTGATCGTTATCTTTCTGGTAGCTTATCCAGGTAAAATGGGTTGGCGTCAGGTGTTTTTGGTAAAGAATATTGGAGGGGTGATCTATCCATGTCTTTCCACCACTGGAGTCGCTCATGTAAGACACCAGCTCCCATGTGCCCACAAGACTTTTCGGCGCCGCTGTCGACTCCTTTGAGGAATCGGACGAGCACCCACTGGCCAGCACGCAAATACTGGCTACCGCTAAAATGAATATACTTTTCATGATTAAAATATTTTGGGTTGGTTTCTCCTTCCTGTTGTGATCCTCTTAAAATGTAAGCATTATTTATGAGAAAGTCAGAATTTTCCCCTGCTTAATATCCCTCATATCGACAAAATCACAAAGCAGGAGATGTGTGCTTCATTTGGGCGCTACTTATAATCTCCATCTTTCCGTGCGATTTCGTCAGTTTCATCCTAAGTTTACTGCTTAATAAAAAACCATGTCATCCTATCCCACCATTGTTCTCAAAGCAGGAAAAGAACGCTCCATTCAGCGTTTCCACCCATGGGTGTTTTCAGGAGCTATCCAACATACGCCAAAAGGATTAAATGAAGGTGACCTGGTGCAGGTGCTGGACAGCAGAAAGAAGTTTCTGGGCATAGGCCACTACCAAATCGGTTCGATCACTGTGCGCATGGTGGCTTTCTCCGACGTCACGGTCGATCAAGCCTTCTGGAAAGGCAAAATTGACAGGGCCGTTGAAGCCCGCAGGGCAGTAGGCCTGACGAAAAAAGGCGACCTCAATGTTTTTCGCCTGATACATGGGGAAGGCGACGGTTTGCCAGGGCTGATCATGGACTACTACAATGGTACGGTGGTTTTTCAAGCGCACTCTGTTGGTATGTACCTGCTGAAAGACACTTTTGCTTCTATCCTCAAAGAGCTTGACCTCCCCATAACCGCCTGCTACAACAAGAGCGCCGGCACCATCCCTTTCAAAGCACCTATCCAGGCCGAAGATGGGTTCATTTTCGGGGAGGGCGACACCATCGAGGTAAATGAATACGGAAGTAAGTTCACCATCAATGTGGTAGAGGGTCAAAAGACGGGCTTTTTTATCGACCAGCGGGAAAGCAGGAGGCTGCTGGAGGAGTTTAGCAAGGGCCGGAAAGTGCTTAACACGTTCTGCTACACAGGCGGCTTTTCGGTGTCCGCTTTAAAGGCTGGTGCCTCAGAAGTGGTCAGCGTCGACAGTTCGCAAAAAGCCATTGACCTGACTGAGCAAATCATTGATTTGAATTTCGGGAAAACGGAAAAACATACTTCCCTTTGTGCTGACGCTTTCGACTATCTGGCTAAAATGCCCGACGATTTTGATGTGATTGTGCTTGACCCACCTGCCTTTGCCAAGCATGTAAGGGTGCTTGAAAATGGCCTCAAGGGCTATCGCACGATTAATGAAAAGGCCATCAAAAAAATAAAGCCTGGAGGAATACTTTTTACGTTTTCATGCTCTCAGGTGGTGTCACCGCAAGATTTTCGCACGGCTGTGTTTTCAGCCGCCGCTGCCACAGGACGTGAGGTTCGCATCCTGTACCAAGTGCATCAGCCAGCCGACCACCCGGTAAGCATTTACCACCCTGAGGGGGAATATTTGAAGGGATTGGTGCTGCAGATAAGTTAACCCTTGCTCTACTTCAGCTTTTCATTGTCCTTGTGGCGGGTCTTGTCTCTGCTGGTCTTTTTTTCCAGGTTCTTTTGGAATGCCTCTGTGAGATTGACACCAGTCTGATTGGCCAGACAAATCAATACCCACAGCACATCGGCCATTTCATCTCCCAGGTCTCTTCCTTTGTCTGAGTCTTTGAACGACTGCTCGCCGTAAGTCCTTGCCATAATGCGGGCCAGCTCGCCCACTTCTTCGGTCAGAATCGTCATGTTGGTCAGCTCGTTGAAATAGCGGACGCCAACCGTTTTTATCCACTGATCCACCTGCTCCTGTGCTTGTTCTATCGTCATCTGGAAGGGTTTAAGCTTTGTTCTTAGTATCAATAATGATCGTAACAGGGCCATCGTTTACAAGTGCCACTTTCATATCGGCCCCAAACTCACCTGTCTCAATTTCACGTTGCAAATCAGCCTGCAGCCGGGCAATCATTTTCTCATAAAGAGGTATGGCCACATCCGGCCTGGCAGCTTTGATGTAGGAAGGCCGGTTGCCCTTTTTTGTGCTGGCATGCAGCGTAAATTGACTGATAAGCAGTATGTCGCCCCCAACCTCCGCAAGGCTTCGGTTCATCACACCGTCATCGTCGTTAAAGATCCGCAGATTGACAATCTTCCTGCTCAACCACTCTATGTCCTCCTGAGTATCGGCCTCCTCAATACCCAGAAGCAGCATAATACCAGTTCCGATTTTTCCTTCGACGGCGCCGTTAATCGTTACCGATGCCTCCGACACTCTTTGAACCACTCCAATCATTGCTCTTATTTTTCCTTCGAAACATTATCAGGTTCAAAGTACAATCAATAATCAATTCAGGCTAATCCTTTGTTGTCGTAATTTTTTCTATTTGTCGGGAGGGGAAAACATGGAGGCCTGGTAGCCCCTTTTTGGCCGTAACGACCATTCCCTTTGCCACCCTGCTGGCGTCAATAGCAAAAAGCTTTCTACTCGATCCAATCATAAAAAAGGAGAATAGTTTGGAAAAAAACTTGGCAATTTCTTCGAAAGGGCGGCGCTCATTCCTTTCACCCAAAAGAAGAGAGGGTTGGTAAATATATAGCGAAGGGAGACTTAATTTCTTCAACGCCTCTTCGAGCATCCCTTTCACTTTGTTGTAATAAATGACCGACTCAGCATTGGCTCCCAAGGCGGTAACAATGTGGAACTGCTCACATGTGGCAGTTTTAGCGGCCACCTGAGCCAGATTGAAACAGTAGGTATAATCCACTTTAAAAAAAGCTTCCTTCGATCCGGCCTTTTTCAAAGTGGTGCCCAGGCAGCAAAAAAAATGATGGGCTTGGATATCAGCGGAAAGGCTCTCCAAATTCTCAAAATCTGTTATAACAGCCCGAACTTTGCTGCTTGCAGATGGGAGCTCTCTTCTTGTGAGGACTACAATGTTATCATAATAATCATCGCCAACCAGCTGATCCAGCAGCGATGTACCAACCAAACCAGTGGCACCAGCTATAAGTGCAGTCTTACCCATATCATTGAAGTTTAATTGTCGGCAACTCTATCTGAAAGTTGCTTAAAACCATTGACGGATACCACCACTGCGGCCGCTCTTTCCGCAGGCTTTTTGCCTGGCAGGTGCTGGTTGAGAAAAAACTTACCAGCTTATTGAATCATTTGCTGCTGGTATCAAACGGCAAGTCGTTCAAGATAAAGTTATTTCCATCTTGCTTAAGTACAAAATGTCCTTTGAAAAATTTAGTCGCACCTTATTTTGCCAATTACGCTGCCCTGTTCAAATCGAAAAATTATCCCTTTCCCATAACAGGTACTCGTCAATATCCTGCTTTAAGCTACGGTAAATGAATGCAATCATTGAGATGTCATCGATAAGCCCCAGCGCTGGAATAAAATCAGGAATAAGGTCTATAGGGGTGATAAAATAAATAAGACCAGCAACCAGGAGGACGATGCTTTTCCAGGGCATTACACGGTAATTACCAGAAATATAATTCTTCACCATTCTGGAAATAACCTTGATCCGTCCGACAAAACCACTGAGCTTTTCATTGCTTCGGGTAATCTCACCAAGCTTTGTGGACACACTCCCAATTATTTTATCCACACGCTCTCCATCCCGAAGTACCCTCTCGGCTTTCTTTTCATACGACGACAGCGCTTTTTTCTCCTTATTCTCCTCCATATGACCTAAAACACCTTTCTGATTTCATCTTTCATAAAACTCAAGGCTTGCTCTACCGGGTCACGCTCTTCCTGCATGGCCCTTTGAATGACGGCCTTTGCCAATTCAATACTCTTCGATTCTGGATTCACCTCTGTAATGGCCTGATTAACAATCATAATCACACTTTCCATGGCACTTTTTATCGACCTCCAGGCGTCGTCTGACATGTATAGCTGCTGTGACAAATTATGGTTAAACTCATCCCGGATCTCCTTGAGAAGCACGTGCTGTAGTTCCTTGGAAGTGAGGTTTCCGGTGCTGAGCCTGGCAAGCAGGTTACTTGGCGATATCCGTTCCAGAAAAAGGCACATTCTCTCATAGGCCTGGAGCCTGATCGGAAGAATGCTCTCGGTATTCTTCATTTTCAACTCCAACATCCTTTTTTCCAACTCCTTGTTCAGAAACGACCTAACCATCAGGTACATAGCATAAAGTACCAGGCCAGCCGGGATAATAATTTTTGCAAGATCAACTAAGGGCTCCATTTACCAGGGTTTTGATTTGAAGTTAGAATTATTTTAACGGACTTACCGTTTTCAAAATAAATAAATTTAAATCCCCGAATTGCAGCAACTTTGCCTGAGTTCTGGAAAAATTAGCGAATACAGATGAATATACACCCTGTAAGCATTAGCGAGAAAGCGCTGGGGGAGATCAAAGAGATCATTGCCAAAAAGAAAATCCCGGAAGGCTATGGTCTGCGCATTGGTATCAGAGGAGCGGGCTGTGCAGGTGTTTCCTACATGCTTGGTTTCGACAAGAAAAAAGAGGGAGACATTGAGTACTCAATAGCAGGAATAAACGTGTTTATTGAGAAAAAGCACACCATGTACCTGATCGGCCTGGAGGTAGATTTTTACGATGGCGCTGATGCCCGTGGTTTTTCTTTTGTTAACCCCGACCTACCGGTGCCTGACCAGGCTCACTGACGACTCCTCACACCTGCCCTCCAGCGGCGGCAATATCTTAGCCACAGTTATGTCAAGTATCTTCACCTCAGTGTATTCTGCAAAAAGCTTCTCTGATATTTTGTAAGCCAGGTGCTCAAGTAAGTTAACCGGAACTTCCATGATCTCAGCCACTATCTGATATACCTCCTCATAGTCGAGGGTGTCGGCCAGCTTATCGGACAATGCGGCTTTGGAAATGTCTGTTTGGAAAACCAGGTCAATGCGAAAATCATTGCCTCTTTCACGTTCAAAGCTATGAACGCCATGAAAAGAGTGAAACATCAGTCCTTTCAGTGCAATTTTTCCCTGCATCAATTCAGCTCATCAAAAAATGAGCCCGTCGAACTGATTTCCTCCAGGCTGTACTCCTCGCCTGCTACCTTGATCACCTTTCTGGATTCGGTGACGGTCTTCGCTTTGACTTCTTCTTTTACGGGAGCTTTTTGAGCTGGCTTTACCCCAGCTTCCACGGAAAGTTTTGTGACCTCAGTAGACGACTCAAGCCTCACATCCTCATCCGAAAAAATCTCCTTTTTCGCACGGGAAAGAGCCTTTACCTTTTTCAATTGTTCATCAAAGGTCTTTCCGCTTCTGTTCTTTTCGATGCGATCCACCTTTTCCATGATATCGCTGGACGACATCCTCAGGCTATTGATCAAATTGTCACGATGGTTCTCAATAGACTTATAAGTTTGCTCCAGGGTTTTCACTTCCTCGTGCAAATCTTCAATGATTTCTCTCGAATGATCTTCAGCCCTCTCAATCATCGCACGGGCCTTGTTTTTCGCTTCGCTCATCAACGCCTCCGCCTTCATTTGCGTCTCCTTCATATGAAGTTCGGCTGCTTTACTGGCCTGCTCGATAAGGTTAGCAGCCGTATCATCAGCAGTTTTGAGGGTTTTGAACAGCGAGCTTTCAACTTCACGGAGCTTGGCAACTTCTTTTTCGGCGGCCTCCAGCTTATAGCGCAACTCCTTGTGCTCATCTTGCATTCTCTCCCACTCTTGTGAAAGTGTGAGCAAAAATGCATTCACTTCATCTTTGTCGAGGCCTCTAAAAGCCTTTTCAAAAGACTTTTGCCTTATTTCTAACGGAGTAATTTTCATCTGATAGTATATCTTCCTTTCGACGGCGGTATCGCCAAGGGGTTAACTAATAAACCGAAAATGAAGTTGCAGGTGAGCTAAAATAGGGCAGAAAGGTAGGTAAAATCTATTGTCATTCAAAGTGGGAGGGGTTGAAATTCAAATCCCACACTGATATGGACCTGTCGTCGCTGGCAGAAACAAGCTGGTCATTGTAAGCCGTCCACAGCATTTTATTCACCGAAGTGCCGTGCCCGGCATGGCGTGCTTTGTCGATCACTTTTAGTAGTTGAAGTGTTGAGGCGTCCCACACCTTGATGCTTTTGTCCATGCTGCACGTTACAAAATGGCTACCCGAAGGGTTGTAAACAATGTGATTGATGGCATACATATGGGCAACGATAGACTCATAAGCCACATAGTCCTTCTCCACATCCCACACCTTCAAATGAGCATCCCTGCCCCCGCTTAGCAGCCATTTGAAGTCAGGTGAGTAGCAAACAGAGAACACAGAATTGGTATGAGAGTCAATGGTATTGATCAAATCATAAGTTTGAAGATCGATCACTCTTATGGCAGCGTCGGAATAACCCACTGCCAGGTGCCTGTCTACCGGGTTCACGGCAATCGTTCTGGCGCTTTTGTCGCTGAATTTAAGCCTGCGAACAATTTTCACATTTGGCCAGTCAATCACAATCACCTCACCGCTTCCAGTCGCCACAAATAACAAATCCCTGTAATACTGAATATCGAATATTGCGGCGTCGGTCAACTTCAGGGAAGCTTTTTCTTTGCCTTTGGCAGTGTCAATGAAATGGATGCCGTCGTAATTATGTCCGGCGACCAAAAAGCCAGCCTCATGGATGTAACAAAGGGCATAAATTGAATTGTCCAGCTTGGCTACCAGTCGACCGTTTTCCGGTGCCTCCAAATCCCAGCTGGCCACCATACCATCGCCGGCAGCGGAGTAGAACAGCTGGCTGGTGCCTCCCCGGGCTAACGTATAAATACAGTCTTTGTGCCCGGTAATGGCAGCCAATTTTTTCACGTCCACTTTTGACATTGCACTTTCTCTATTTAGTTTCGATCAACGGATTACAAACATACAAAAGATGCCAGTGGTTCTGACGAAACGTATTAGTGAGGACGAAATTCTGGCGATTTGGGAAATCACCGAGTCGTACGAGGAATTTGAAGAGCGTCTTCACAGAACCCCCTGGATCGACAATGGGCAGGAAGGAACCATCCACCCCATCAAAAGGCTGGAGTACCTCGCCTGCCGTTTTGCGACAGAGCACCTTGCCGGGGCTATCAATATTCCGTTTCACGGAGTTTATAAAGACTTCCACGGCAAGCCGCACCCTAAGGGAGACGAGTTTTTCCTTTCCTGGTCGCATGCCTACCCGTATGCTGTGAGCTGTATCCATCTCAAAAAGCCTGTTGGCATAGATATTGAAAGACCCAGAGAGCAGCTTGTGAGAGCAAGCAGTAAATACATGAATGATGAAGAAACATCTTTGGTAGAAGGAAACAACCTTGATCAGCTATGCCTCATTTGGGCCGCCAAGGAGGCTATTTTCAAAATGAACGGAAGAAGCGGTTTGTCGCTGAAGGACGACATAACAATAGAGAGCATAGAAAATACCAAAAAAAAGGTATTGTCTAAGGCCAATATTAATGGTAGCATTAAAAAAATATCTCTCGATTTCTTTCGCATGAAAGAAAACTGGGTGGTATATACCCGATAAATAGCTATATTTATATAAAATATTTTATATTTTATCTTCTTAAAAGAATATTAGAATTGAAAAAGACTGCTTGTGTATTTTTTTTAATTGCCTGCTTACTTCAAACTACTGCGCCGGTTTACAGCCAAACTATCTCGGGCGATATCAACCTGCAGGACGTTTCGTCAGGAAAATCCTTTAGTTTTTCAAGTTTATCCGGAGCTAAGGGCATTGTCGTATTTTTTACGAGTGAACACTGCCCTTATGCCAAGCTTTACGAAAAGCGAATAGTGACGCTGGCGGCTGAGCTCAAGGGACTCGGCATACATACTGTGTTGGTAAATCCCAACGATGGCATACTAAGCCCCGATGATGCTGTGGAAAAGATGAAAGGAAAAAGCTATCCTTTTCCCTACCTGGCCGACAAACAGCAGCAGTGCGTGAAAATGTTCAACGCCCAAAAAACACCAGAAGTGTTCCTGATCAAAGCTTCAGGAAGCAATTATGAATTGGTTTATCAGGGAGCATTCGACGACAACCCGATGTCGGAAGAAGAGGTAACGGAGACTTATCTGGCCAATGCGGCCCGGGCATTAGCTGCCGGGAAAGCAGTTGCCAAAAAGATGACGAGACCTACTGGTTGCATGATTAAGAGCCGTTAATAAACCTCTTCATCCCCCAACACCTTTAAGAGTATCTTTATTTCATCGGTGCGGTGGTAGTCGCCTTGCAGATAGTGCTTAAAGGCTCAGTTTATCGAATTGACAGAGTGTGTTTTGTCAGAAATAGAAAAATTCTCCTTAAAAGCTGCGTTGCAGGCAAAGAATCATCCTTGCAATTTTAACATTAAATGTTAAAATTGCAAGGATGATTCCAAGAGAGATTCAAAGACAAATACAGACACTGCTAACAGAATTTCCTGCAGTTGCGATACTTGGGCCAAGGCAGGTAGGCAAAACGACGCTCGCCGACGCTATTGCAAAAACAATGAAATCCAAATCCGTCTACCTAGACCTCGAGCTTCCGTCAGATCTCTCGAAGCTGCATGAGCCAGAACAATACTTCGAACTTCACAAAGGCAAGCTGATCATCCTCGATGAGATACAAAGAGCGCCAGAGTTATTCTCGATTCTGCGAGGAGTTATCGATCACCGTAAACGTGAAGGTTATACATCAGGGCAATTTCTAATTCTCGGGTCTGCCTCTCTGGATCTTTTAAAACAATCTTCTGAATCATTAGCAGGACGGATTGCTTTTACTGAGTTGACCGGACTTTCCATTAACGAAACTTATAACCACAAGACCGACAATATCAATCGGTTGTGGTTAAGAGGCGGATTTCCTGATAGCTACACTGCCCCATCAGATCAATCCAGCTTTCGGTGGCGTTCCAATTTCATTTCCACCTATCTGGAAAGAGACATTCCTCAGCTCGGTTCAAGAATTCCCGCCACCACCTTACGAAGGCTTTGGACAATGCTTGCGCACTCGCAAGGCTCTCAAGTCAACATGTCAACTTTGGCAACCGGGCTTGACACCTCCGTCACCTCTATCAAGCGCTACCTTGATCTCCTTGAAGACTTACTTCTCATCAGAACGTTACGACCATGGGCTGGAAACATAGGCAAAAGGCTTGTCAAATCACCCAAAGTTTATATCCGGGACAGCGGGCTTACTCACTCCCTTCTTAACCTGATAACTATGGATGATTTATTGGGTCACACCATTGCAGGACTAAGCTGGGAAGGCTTTGTTATGGAAAACATGTTGTCGAATTTGAAGTTAGGTAGTACACCATGGTTTTACAGAACATCAGCAGGAGCAGAAATTGACCTCATTATTGAAAAGCCAGGAGGAGGTAACTTCGCCATCGAAATCAAAAAATCTTTGACCCCAGTACTTTCGAAGGGATTTTATCACGCCTGTGAAGATGTCAGGGCCGTAGAACGTTTTGTGGTTTACCCAGGTACTGAAGAATACTCTATCGGCAATGGTGTAATAGCGATACCAGTAGGTAATGCTATGCAATTACTCCAATAACAAAAAGCCGTTAATAAATCTCTTCATCCCCCAACACCTTCAATAGTATCTTTATTTCATCGGTGCGGTGGTAGTCGCCCAGCTTATCAAAAGAAACGATCAGGTTTCTCATGATACGCCTTATGATTTCCAGGTTAGCGCACGGCTGATAATAAGATTCCTGAGGAACGAGGTGTAAATGCTCAATGTAATTGTTGATGTCTTCTTTGCTGAACACCAGCCCTTTGTTGAATACGTTGATGTAAAACTGAAGCTTTTCTGTTTTGTAGGTAAGTATAAACAGATTGGGGAGATTCACGCCTTTCACAGGCATATCGAGCTTCTGCGCTATCAGCATGTAAACCACGCACAACGAGATGGGATTGCCTTTTCTCGACTCAAGCACCGTATTGATCATTGAGTTGGCAGGTGAATGAAAATGCTTGGTGTTGGCACTGAACTTCAGTTTTCCGAAGATGGCGCTGTTCAACATCTTCACCTGATCAAACGGACTCAACTCAGGGTTGTGCTCAGTCCAAACGTCCACAAAAAGTTGTTCAAAGTCTCTTACCAGTTTGCTAAGCTCCAAATCGGGGTATTGGTAGGTCGCAATCAACCACAAGCCTTCCAGCAGGTTGTCTTCCCTCTCTTCCATCCACGCCTTCAACCGCTCCTGCAAAAGATCGAACTGTAGCGTATGAATCATGTCCTCCAGCCTTCGCTGAACAGTTGGATTGAAGCTTTTTTCCCATTCTCCTTCCAAAAACGGAATAATGGTCGTGCCAAGCGACATTATTTTGCCCTCCACATGAGTGCTCACCTCTGTGTCGTCGTCGTCAAGCAACGACACCAGCGCTTTTAGCTCTCCCTCATTGATCACCTCTACACTCATTTATACTGAATAACTTTAGTTCTGTTGATGGAGAAATACCTCGTCAAAATGCCTCAAAAAAATAAGAATCAAAAGAGAGTTTCAAATTAATGCATGCCCCTTAACGCCTGTTATGTTTGAATAATTCCCACGTTGAATGGTCTGGTAATAGGGGCATGATTGGCCGCTTCAATGCCCATGGAAATAATTTTTCTGGTCTCGGAGGGATCAATGATCCCATCCACCCATAGCTGAGAAGCCGCATAGTAAGGGCTTAACTTCTTATTGTAGCTGTCGGTAATCTCGTCCAGGAGTTCCTTCTCAGCCTCCGGTGTTATTTCCTTTCCCTGCCCTTTGAGGGTTGATACTTTGATTTGCAAGAGCGTTTTGGCCGCAGAGCTGCCACTCATTACGGCAATCTGGGCCGTTGGCCAGGCGTAAATCAACCTCGGGTCATAGGCCTTGCCACACATGGCATAGTTGCCAGCACCATATGAATTGCCAAGAATGAAAGTAAACTTGGGCACCACCGAATTAGCCACAGCGTTGACCATCTTTGCGCCGTCCTTAATGATGCCGCCATGCTCAGCCCGGCTCCCCACCATGAACCCGCTCACGTCGTGAAGAAAAACGAGCGGTATCTTTCGTTGGTTGCAGTTCATAATAAAACGGGCCGCTTTATCAGCCGAATCGCTATAAATCACTCCGCCCATTTGCATTTCTGAGGCAGCTCCAGAGCCCTTTTTTGCTTTCACTATCTTCCGTTGGTTGGCCACAATCCCCACTGCCCATCCGTCGACTCTTCCGTGTCCGCAAATGAGCGTCTTTCCGTATTCGGGTTTGTACTCATCAAATTCGGATCTGTCCACCATACACTTGATCACTTCCAGCATGTCGTAGGGTTTGACCCTATCTACAGGAAAGAGGCCAGACAGCTTTTGCTCATCAAGTGGTAGTTCAGCTTTTATCCGGTCAAAGCCCGCATGCTCCGGAGCCCCTATCTTGTCAAAAATCTTCCTTACTGCATCGAGACATGCTTCGTCATTTGGATACCTATTATCAGTAACCCCCGATATTTCGCAGTGAGTGGAAGCACCCCCGAGCGTTTCGCTGTCTACATCCTCCCCGACGGCTGCTTTTACCAAATAGCTGCCAGCAAGAAAAATGGAACCTGTTCCCTCCACAATCAGCGCTTCATCGGACATGATAGGCAAATAGGCACCACCGGCCACACAACTACCCATAATGGCCGCCACCTGCACAATTCCCATGCTCGACATCAGGGCGTTGTTGCGGAACTGCCGCCCGAAGTGCTCCTTATCAGGGAATATTTCATCCTGCATAGGCAGAAAAACGCCAGCACTGTCGACGAGGTAAATGATCGGAAGTTTGTTTTCAATAGCGATTTCCTGGGCCCTTAGGTTCTTTTTGGCTGTGACGGGGAACCAGGCACCGGCCTTTACAGTGGCATCGTTGGCCACTATCACGCACTGCCGTTTGCTTACATAGCCAATCCCGACAACAACACCTCCGGAAGGACAACCGCCGTGCTCCTCATACATGCCGTCGCCCACAAGAGCACCCACTTCGAGAAACTCCGATTCGGGATCGATCAGGTGGTGTATCCTCTCCCTGGCGGTGAGCTTTCCTTTGGCATGTTGGGCGTCTATTTTTTTAGTGCCACCACCTTTTTTTACTTCGGCAAGTTTCTGATTGAGTTCACTAACGAGGAGCCTTAGCGCATCTTCATTTTTGTTGAATTCCAGATTCATATAAGCTTTTGGGTTAATAGCTAATTCTGACGTGCCTCCATTCGCATCGGCTCAGGTGAAACCCAAATTACCTCAAAAGGATCAATTTTTGTCCCTCGCCAGGTCCTTTTCGATTTTCTTCCTGCTTTTGCCCAGCGGAGCAAAGAAATGCTTGGGATATGCATTGATATGAACTACCAGGCTGTCAAGATCCTCGATGGTTTTGTTCAGGTTGGAATAGATTGAATCTTCTTTGAGCAAGCGGCCTACCGTGCCCTCCCCTTTATTGAACATGTCGAGTGTAGTATTCACATGTGAAAGAAGTTCTTGCGTCTCATCGAGGGTGGCTTGTAGCTCCAGTGCATTTACTTTTTCAATAGCTCCATTGGCATTGACCAAAATCGGGTCAATCCGCTTGATGGTTTGGCTAAGCTGAGCGGCCAGCTCCTGAAACGAAATCATGACATTGTTGAGCTCTTCCTTGTTCTCACCAATAATGCCGTTGACCTGGTGGGCCATCACCTGAAGCTCGCCAATAGTGCTGTTGATCTTTTCGCCACTACCCTGCAGGCCTAAAAGAATCTCGTTGATTCTTCTGATGGTTATGCCAAGGTTATCGGCCACCGGTGCGGCACTTTCTTTAAGAAAATCGGTAATTCCTTTGTCTATCTCGGAAATCAGCGTGTCGCCATCCTCGATAGGCATCCCAACATCGTCGATGCTAAGCTCGATGGCCTTGCTCCCCAGGAAGTCGACATTGTACAGTTTTGCCCTTGTTGAGTCAGTCAATATGATGTCCTCGTCGATGGTCATTTCCACCAGAACCTGATTGCCCCTATCCTGCAGGATGCGGATTTTGCTAATCCGTCCAACAGAATACCCGTTCACTATGACCGAGTTAGCCACTTTTAAGCCATCAATGGTCTCGTAAAGTGCATAGTATTTGCTGGTATTGGAAAAAAAGTCGGTTCCCTTCAAAAAATTGAAGCCGTAGTATAGCAGTGCTCCAGATACAATAGTAAATAAGCCTACTTTAAATTCTTTAGAAAATCTCACGTAGTCTGGTTTAGTTCATTGACTCAATCTCATTCTTGTAATCTCTGAATGCCCGAAAGATGCCAGAAGCTATATACGATTGCTGTAAGGGATCGTTGAGTTCTTTTTCTTCCTTCTCGTTACTAAGATACCCTGTTTCAACCAAAACACTGGGCATGGAAGTTTCCCAAAGCACCCAAAAACCTGCCATTTTTACCCCCCGGCTGTGCTTACCTACCCTTGTTTTGAACTGATGCTCAATTTTTGACGCCAAACTAAGGCTGTTTTGCTGGTAAGCACTTTGGGTTAAACTAAACAGGATATACGACTCGGGAGAGTTGGGATCGAAGCCTTCATACACTTCGGAGTTCTCCTCCTGGAGGATAACGGCGTTTTCTCTTTTGGCTACATCGAAGTTAGCATCGCTCTTGTGAAGTCCCATTACATAGGTTTCGGTGCCTTCAACAGATGGGTTTGCCACCCAATTACAGTGTATAGAAATAAAAAGATCAGCGTTGTTTCTATTGGCAAATAGCGCCCTATCATGCAAAGAAGGGAAGGAATCATCCTCTCTGGAATAGAGGACTTCTACATCAGGAAGATATTTCTTGATTGTTTGGCCCAATTCCAGGGCTATTTTCAATGCTATATCCTTCTCTTTGGATATCTTTCCGTGTGTTCCAGGATCCTTGCCGCCATGTCCGGCATCAATCACAACCTTCCTTACCCGGTAGTCGTGAAGCCCAATTGGGGAATAGGATGCAGCAACCAGAAGCAGTGAAAATGAAAGTAATAAGACAATATTTTTCACAACATTTCGGTTGTTAACCTTAAACGAAATAATTTTACGCAAAATTGAAAATTTTTATCAGAAACTGAAATCTGGTCGTTCATTTCAAATAACCATTTCTTAATTGTCCCAATTTTAAATGCTCTCAATAAAAAATGCCTTACTACTTGCTATCGGCATCATTATATCCACATGGGGGCATGGGCAAAATTTAGGCCAGAAATCGGGACAAGATAGCGTAGCCATCGGAGAGCAACTCCCCATTTTGAAAGGAGATACGCTGGTGCCAAAACCAGAGCAAAGGTTTTTAGGCAGCGACACGTTGAGTTTACCAGGGAGTGATTTCTTTCAAAACATGGATATCGACTCCCTGGTTAACGAGCAGTTAGCGGCGGACACTTTGAAATCCGATTCCGCCAAGGTGGCCAAAGAAATCCCTAAAAGCGATATCGAAACGGCCATTAAATACGAGGCGGCAGATTCCATTTTTTTGGACGTAAACACCCAAAGAGTGATGCTCTATGGTGAAGGGAAAATTAACTACGGCAAAATCGAGCTTCAGGGAAGTAGAATAGACATCGACTGGCCTACGAATACAATCAAAGCCAACTATACGACAGATTCATTGGGAAAGAAAGTCGGTGTGCCCGTGTTCACCGAGGGTGATGAGAGCTACAATGCTCAGGACATGACTTACAACTTCAAAACCAGAAAGGCGCTTGTAAACGGGATTGTCACCCAGCAAGGAGATGCCTACATGCACGGTGAAAAAGTAAAAATGAATGCCAGCAGCGAGCTTTTTATCAGGAATGCCAAATATACCACTTGTAACCTCGAAGATCCCCACTTTCACATAGCCTCCAGTAAACTGAAAGTGATCCCTGGCAATAAGGTCGTTTCGGGGCCTTTCAATCTTCATTTCAGGTCTATCCCAACACCCCTGGGTTTTGCTTTCGGTATGTTTCCGCAGCCGAAAAAGAAAGTATCGGGTGTGCTGGTCCCCAAATATGGAGAAGAACGGCGGAGGGGCTTCTTTTTGAAAGACGGGGGCTACTACTTCGCCATCAACGACTATATGGACCTGGCGCTGACCGCCCAGGTTTTCTCCAAAGGCAGCTACGGTGCAACGTCTGACTTCCGATACAAAAAGCGTTATGCTTTCAATGGCAATATGAACCTGTCGTACAACAGGAATAAGGGCGAAAATGAAGAGGACAGCCTGTCGACCAAAGACTATTGGATCAGGTGGAGCCACACGCCAGAAACAAAAGGAACGTTCCGGATTTCATCGTCAGTGAACGCAGGCAGCTCCACCTATAGCCAAAATAACTACCAGAGTGTGCAATTCAACACCAACTCACAGTTCAACTCCAGCGTGAGTATGAGCAAAACGTTCACAGGCACACCATTCAATGCCTCGCTCAACTTCAGGCAAAGCCAGAACGTGCAAACCAAATCGATGACCATATCGGCGCCGGAGTTTACCCTGAACACCAACCGGTTTTTCCCGCTGGCCTGGATCACCTCCGGAAATGCCTCTGTGCTCGATAAGTTGAGTGTTTCACACAATTTTAGTCTTAAGAACGAATTCAACAACACCAACCCAAACTACAACTCAACTATAGATGGGTCTGAACAGTACCTGCCCGTCAACTCCGACAATCTGCCCAGCATGCTTCGAAACTCCAAAAACGGGGGAAGACATTCGGTACCTATTTCCACTACATTTAATGTGTTTAAATTCATCAGCGTCAGCCCCAGCTTTAATTACACAGAGTGGTGGTACCTGAAAGAGCTCAACAGGCGATGGGACGACGAGCAAAAAGAAGTGGTTACTGATACGGTTCGTGGCTTTAGCCGGGCCGGCTCTTATAGTTTCGGGACGGGTTTTTCTACCAGGCTTTACGGTATGGTGTTCGTAAAAGGAGAAAAAGTGGAAGCTATTCGCCATGTAATCACACCGACCATCTCCCTATCCTACTCGCCTGACTTTTCGGAAGAAAGGTTCGGTGTCTATCAAAATGTCCAAAGTGACTCGCTGGGGAGAACGAAGTTGTATTCAAAATACGACGGGTTTGTGTTTGGTGGGCCGGGCCTGGGGAAATCGGGCAGCATCGGCTTTTCGCTCAACAACAACTTTGAGATGAAAGTACGAGACAGAAAGGACAGCACCCAGGAGTTCAAAAAAGTGAAGCTGCTCGACAACCTGTCCATCAGCTCCGGTTACAACCTGCTGGCCGACTCCTTTAACCTGAGCACAATAGGCTTTACCACCAGAACGCTACTATTTAACAAATTGGACATTAACTACAGGATGACGCTTGATCCGTATTTGTACGTGCTTGACAGCACCACCAACACCGGCGGCGTGCGTAAGGTATATCAAACAAAAGTGGATGAATATACCTGGAACCACGGCCAGGGAATAGGAAATTTAAGTAATGCAAGTATTGCTTTAAGCACCAGTCTTAACCCAAAGGCACAAAAAGAGCAAAATAAAGACAAGGAAAGTGAGTTTGGCACTGAAGAAGAAAAAGACTACATCCGGACGCACCCCGATCAGTACGTAGATTTCAATATCCCATGGGACCTGCGGCTGAGTTACAATGTGGACTTTAGGAAAACAGGGTTTGCTGACCCGGTAGTGACGCAGTCGTTCACGATGAATGGCAATACGTCCATCACCGAAAACACCAAGATCACATTCAGCTCCGGCTACGACTTCAAAAACAAAGAAATAACGCAAACCAGGCTCGGCATCATTCGGGATATCCACTGCTGGGAGCTGTCCGTTGACTGGACTCCCTTTGGGCGGTTTACCTCCTACTCTGTCACTTTGAGAGCCAAGTCGGCGCTTCTGCAAGACCTGAAGCTTAGCAAACAAAGGAGCTTTTTTGATTCGTTTTAGGCAGCTGAATCGGCTGTTTTTACTATGAACCAAATAAAGGGTCGGCAACTTCTACAAAGTTCATAGCCAGCAAGCCTAAAACACCGATTACCAATAGATAGTAGATAGTTGGGATGATGGTTTTTCGTAAAATCAGCCCCTCCTGCCCTAGAAAGCCGACGGTGGCAGATGCAGCCACAATATTGTGTATCGCTATCATATTCCCCGCCGCTGCTCCCACAGCCTGAAGTGCCACCATAAGCGTGCCTGGCATCAACAGCCGCTCAGCCACTCCAAACTGGAAGAAACTGAACATGAGGTTACTGACGGTATTACTGCCGGCAATGAAGGCCCCCAGTGCGCCAATGGAAGGGGCAAATAAAGGGTAAATACTTCCGACATTGGAGGCCACCCACTCGGCCATGACTATAGGCATTCCGGGGATGTTTCCAGGATTAACCCCTGAATTGATATAAATTCTCACCATAGGCACGGTGAAAATCAAGACAAAGCCTGCGCCCAAAATCATTTTACTGCTGTCGGAAAAAGCCTGCCTGACTTTCCCCATCTCCATTTTATGCAACAAAACGGTTAAAAATCCAGCCAAAAGAAGAATGGTACCCGGCAAGTAAAAGGGCGTGCTGCTGGCTGAAATATCTGTACCCAGAATTTGGTTGTAGCTCACGGCGATGCTGGTAAGCATCCCTTTAAAAGGCAGCTGCGGAAGGCGGCTGAGTACCAGAAGCGCCGCCACCAACAAATAGGGAGCCCAGGCAACAGCCAGCGAAAATGGAGCCTTTTCCAGTTTGTTGTCTGGCTGCACTTCGAGGCTTCCAAGCCATAGTTTAGGCCAGCTCTCCCTGGGCGGGAAGTCCCAGCCGGTCTTCGGTACCAGAAATCCTTTTTTAGCAGCTGCCACTACAATGACAAGGCCAACGAGGGATCCAAATAGGGAAGGAAACTCCGGCCCCAGCACAAAGCCAGTGATCACATAAGGAATAGTGAACGCCAGCCCGCCGAGGATAGCGAATGGAATCATGGCAAAGCCTTCCCGCCAGCTTTTGTTGGCGCCAAAAAAACGGGTCATCATGCAAATCATAAACAGGGGCATCAAAACCCCGGCAATGGCGTGCAACACCACCACTTGACTGGTCACTATGTGCAGGTAGTCGAGGAAACTAATATTGGCGGCGGATAGTTGGCCTTCAAAGTCAATACCCTGCAGGCCTCCTCTTAATCCCACCAGCACGGGCGTGCCCACAGCGCCAAAGGTAACAGCAGTGCTTTGCACCATCATGCCGAGCATGACAGCCGCCATGGATGGAAAACCCATGGCCACCAGCAGCGGCGCCACAATGGCGGCAGGCGTGCCAAAGCCGGCAGCTCCTTCAATGAACGATCCAAACAGCCAAACGATGATCACCACTTGTACACGCCTGTCGGTGCTGATGTCAGAAAAGCCACGCCGGATGACTGTGATAGCTCCGGAGTAGTTCAATAATGTGAGCATCAGGATGGCACCAAAGATGATATATAAGATATCGAAGGTGATGAACAGTCCTTGAATAGTAGACGCCAGAATATTAGCCAGTGGGAAGTCCCAGGCCAGAAAAGCCACGATGGCGGTAAGCAAAAAGCCTATCGGCATCGAAATTCGGGCTGAAAGCCGGAACCCAGCCAACATAATAGCAACGACCAGGATTGGGAAAAGCGCAAGAAATGAAAGTAGTGACAAAGACATAGGTATGGTGTTTATATCGTCGCCCCAGTGGGCTTACCGAAAAGGCACAAGCATGCTTTGAATGCTCAATTCAAGTGCCTGATTTGAAGATAAATCAATTCAAAATGTTTAACCAGCCGCTCACAACAAATGGTAGGCATCAAGGGTGAGAAAGTCTTTAAAGTCCTCCTCTCGCACAAGTTTGTCGAACAACTCGGCAGCGATTTGCAGTTTGCCGGAGGCTACCCTTTCTTCACCCAGAAATAGCGCCGCATTGGCTTTTTCGGCTTCAAACAGCGTTTCATACAATTCGATATCGACAGCCCTTCCGTCGTCGAGCAACACACCCTCGCTGTGCAGCCATTGCCAAACCTGCGCTCTTGATATTTCGGCTGTAGCAGCGTCTTCCATCAGGTTGTACAGAGCAGCGGCGCCTGTGCCCTGAAGCCATGATTCAATGTAAAGAATGCCCACATTTATGTTTAAGCGCAAGCCATTTTCTGTAATTTTTCCATCCTCAATATTCAGGTTCAAAAGATCGTCTCTACCGACAGTTACATCGGCTCGCATCACATTCTTCTGGTGTGGCTTCGTTTTTAAAACCGCATCAAACTCCTCCATTGCCGCAGGCACCAGAAATGGATGCGCCACCCAGGTACCGTCGTAGCCCTGGCTGGCTTCATTCTTCTTGTCCTGATGCACCTTTTGGAACGCAAGGTTATTTGCTTCCTCATCCTTTGACGGAATAAAAGCAGACATCCCTCCGATGGCATGGGCACCCCGTTTGTGGCATGTTTTCACCAAAAGTTCGGCATAGGATTTCATAAAATGGACACCCATGGTGATCTGAGCACGGTCGGGTAAAATAAACGCCTTGTGATGTCTTAGTTTTTTGATTGTGCTGAAAATGTAGTCCCATCGACCTGCATTCATGCCAGCAATATGATCCTTCAGTTCATACAGTATTTCTTCCATTTCGAAGCTGGCCAAAATCGTTTCCACCAGCACGGTGACCTTTATGGTCGCCTGAGGAATACCCAACAACTGCTGTGCCTTCACGAAAACATCGTTCCACAAACGTGCCTCAAGGTGACCTTCCAGTTTGGGCAGGTAATAATAGGGGCCGGAACCGTTTTCAAGCAGCGCATGGACATTGTGAAAAAAGTAGAGACCAAAGTCGAACAGTGATGCAGACAAAGGCTCGCCGTCTACCTCAACATGCTTCTCGGTCAGGTGCCAGCCTCTGGGCCTGACTACAAGAGTAGCAACCTCCTCCTTCAGTGCATAAAGTTTACCATTAGGGGCTGTAAAGTCTATTTCCCTCAAGTTGGCGTCTTTCAGATTGACCTGGCCATCGATGCAGTTTTCCCACGTGGGCGAATTGGCATCTTCAAAGTCGGCCATAAACACCCTGGCACCAGAGTTGAGTGCATTGATTACCATTTTTCGATCCACAGGGCCGGTAATCTCAGTTCGTCTGTCCTGCAAGTCAGCGGGAATGGGTGCTACCTGCCAGTTTCCGTCACGGATTTTTTTGGTGCTCCCGAGAAAATCGGGCAGCTCGCCAGCGTCAATGGCCTTTTGCCTTACTTCTCTGGCCTGCAAAAGCTGTGTCCTTCTCTTATTAAAACTACGGTGCAACGCCGCCACAAATTCAATGGCTTCGGGGGTAAGAATGGCTTCGTAGCCTTTCGACACCGCTCCGTTTATTTTCACTCCTGGTATGTCAATTTTTGATGTTTTCATTTTCCGCTTTGCTTAACTTTCTAGTACTTATTTAAGGCCACCAAAGCACAGGTATTTGATCTCCATAAAGTAGTCCATGCCGTATTTGGATCCTTCTCTGCCAATACCCGATTGTTTCACTCCGCCGAAAGGTGCCACTTCGGTGGATATCATACCTTCATTGATGCCCACCATACCCGTTTCCAAGGCTTCAGCTACCCGCCAGCATCTGCCAACATCCCGGCTGTAGAAATATGATGCAAGACCAAAATCGGTATCATTGGCGATCCGGATGGCTTCTTCCTCTGTTTTGAACCTGAACACAGGAGCTACCGGGCCAAACACCTCCTCCCGGGAAATGATCATCTCCTGAGAGGCTTCGGCAAGGACGGTGGGCTCAAAATACAAGCCCTCCAATGCCTTGCCCCCCACTACTACTTTACCTCCTTTGGCCAGGGCGTCGTCCATATGATTTTTTACCTTGGCCAGCCCTTTTTCATTGATGAGTGGCCCAATCTCAGCGCCTTCCTCCAGGCCATTGCCTACCTTCAGCGCTGCTACAGCCTTTGAAAATTTCTCTACAAACTCATCGTAAATGCCGTCCTGCACCATAAGCCGGTTGACGCATACACAAGTCTGGCCGCTATTGCGAAACTTGGACGCCATAGCCCCTCTCACTGCTTCATCAATGTCGGCGTCGTCAAAAACAATAAAGGCCGCATTGCCACCAAGCTCCAGCGACAGCTTTTTAAGGGTTGAAGCGCTTTGGCTCATGAGCACCTTGCCTACGGCAGTGGAGCCTGTAAATGACAGCTTTCGCACTTTTTTGTTTTCACAAAGCTCCTTCCCTACCTCGCTGTTGTCCGATGTGGTAACCGTATTGTATACGCCCGGAGGAAAGCCTGCGAGCTCAGCAAGGTGAGAAATGGCCAGAGCGGTAAGGGGAGTCTCCGTTGGCGGTTTCACTACTACCGGGCTGCCCGCCGCCAGGGCAGGGCCAACTTTTCTTGTGATCATAGCGAGCGGAAAATTCCATGGAGTGATGGCAGCTGCTACACCGATCGATTGCTTGATGACGACAATTCTCCTGTCGTTGCTATTGGCAGGGATCACATCACCATAAGTGCGCTTAGCCTCTTCGGCAAACCACTCAACAAAACCGGCACCGTAAGTCACCTCGCCGAGGCTTTCGTTCAATACTTTCCCACATTCAAGGGTCATTAGTTTGGCTAATTCATTCCTGTTTTCCAAAATGAGGTTAAACCATTTGCGCAACAATGCAGACCGCTCTTTGGCTGTGAGGTTCCTGTATGCGGGCCACGCTGCATTGGCTGCGTCGATGGCCTTGCGTGTGTCCTCACGACCCATGTCGGTCACGCTGGCCAGTACTTCGCCCGTTGCTGGGTTCGTCACGTCAAAAGTCTTTCCGCTGGCAGCACGCACCCACTGGCCATTCACGTAGGATTCTGTTCTTATTAGTTTGCTAGTCTCCACTTTTTTGTCTGTTTAAGTTAATTCAACTCTGGGCATGCCCGGGTCAGAAAGTGATTATCTGGCGTATGGCCTCTCCCTTTGCCAGCCTTTCAAAGCCTTCATTCACCTGATCGAGCACAAGCTTGTGAGTCATGAGTTTGTCTACTGGCAGCCTGCCGGATTGATACAAAGCGATATAGGCAGGAATATCTCTGGCCGGAATGCAGCTGCCCAGGTAGGAGCCCTGTAGCGTTCTTTCTTCAGCTACCAGTTTCACAGGAGCAAATTCCATTTTCTTGCTTGGGTGTGGCAAACCGGCCGTCACCGTTTTTCCGCCTCGTGCCGTAGCATTGTAAGTAAACTCCAGCGCAGCAACCACTCCTGCGAACTCCAGCCCAATATCTACGCCGCCGTTGGTCAGGTCTCTTGTTTTTTCAAGTGCGTTTGGCTCCGAGGTATCAATGGCTTCATGAGCCCCCAGCTCCAGCGCCTTGGCTAGTTTCTCTTTGTTGACGTCAGCGACAATCACCTTGCTCGCACCTCCTGCCAGTGCGCCCAGCAGTGCGGCAAAGCCCACACCCCCCATGCCAGTGATCAAGACAGACTCGCCCATCGATAGCCTGGCTGTGTTGATGACTGCACCCACGCCCGTCATGACGGCACAGCCAAATAGGGCGGCTATGTCGAATGGAAGGTCTTTCACTACTCTCACTACCGACTGCCTCGACACAACAGTGTATTCAGCAAAACCTGACACCCCCATATGGTGATGTACTTTTGCATTTTCCTTGTTGGTTAGCCTTGTGCCTCCACCTAGCAAAACACCGCTGTTGTTGGCGGCCATGCCGTTTTCGCACAAAGCGGGCCTGGCGGTCATGCAAGGCATGCAGTGCCCACAAATGGGCACAAATGAAAATACAATATGGTCACCCACCACCAGGTCAGTGACTCCTGGCCCCAGCTCTACCACTTCTCCGGCGGCTTCGTGCCCCAGCACCATGGGCATTTGGCGGGGCCTGTTTCCGTCCATTACCGATAAATCAGAATGGCAAAGTCCGGCGGCATGTATCTTCACGAGAATTTCACCCGCTTCGGGGCCAGCCAGGTCTACCTCCTCTATGGTCAGAGGTTTGCTTTCATGATAGGGTCTGCTTGCGCCCATATCATGTAATACTGCAGCTCTTATTTTCATAGTATGTTATCTGAATAGATTTAAGTTACCTGGCTGGCTCAAATGGCCCACCAGTTTTCATTTATCAACTCCTCCCAAAAATTCCTGAATATTTTGCCCCACTTTATCAATCAGCAATGTTCGAGCTTCCATGCTTGCCCAGATGGAATGCGGCGTCATCACCAGTTTTTCCTTTTCATTTACCAATAAAAGTGGGCTTTGAGGGTCCAGCGGCTCTCTGGCAAACACATCGATACCAGCCCCGGCAATAAGTCCCTCGTTGAGTCCCCTCACCAGGTCTGTTTCATTGACTATACCTCCCCTACCAGCATTAATCAACAAGCCGGAGCGTTTCATGAGACCAAGTCTTTCGTAGTTGATCAGGTTGCTGGTGTGCTGGTTCAAAGGGGCATGTATACTTACAACATCGGCAGTGGCAAGAAACTCTTCCAGTTCCAGACGAGGGTAGGGTACCTCATAACTTTGACCCGAGGCGGAATAGTAAACCACTTCGGCCCCAAAGGCTTCCGCAATTTTTGCCACCTGCAATCCAATGCTGCCGAGCCCTATAATACCGAATCTTTTTCCGCTTAATTCCCAAAAAGGTTTTTCAAAGTGCGTGAAAATATCCGTCTTTGAATAGGCCCCTGACTTCACATAATTGTCGTAGTAGGGCACTTTGTTTATCAATTGGAGCAAGATGGCAAACGTCCCTTGAGCCACGCTTTTTGAAGAATAGTCGACAGCGTTTTTTACGGGAATTCCCAGTTCATTAGCCGCTGCTATGTCCACATTGTTGGTGCCTGTGGCGGCAATACAAATCAGCTTCAATCTTTTGGCTTCGTGAACGGTGCCTCTGTCGATAACCACCTTATTAGTGATAATTATATCCGCTTCCCGAACTCTCTCCAGCGTTTGATCCGAAGAGGTAGTTTCATAATAAATGGCCTCACCGAAGCGCTCCAATGATTTGATATTGGGAACATCTCCAATCGTTTTGGTATCAAGAAAAACCAGCTTCATTGGCGTTTTTTTTTTAAAAAACCTTATACAATTCTCACCCAGTCACCTAAATTTTAGGCGTTGCACATCCTTATTAAAATACTTTGCGTGAAGTGGATCGGCGTGAGCCTTGGTCAACCCGGCAGTCGCACTAAATCAGCCAACCTCTTGCGGCGAAATCAGCCACCAGCCCTGACTTTAATAACTATCTTTTTCACCGTATCGTACCCTTCTACTTTTACGCCAGGCCGATGGGCATCTTTACCTGGGAAAACGACGAAAAAGGTCTCAGGATTCTCCTCGTAATATTTGCCTTTGGCTTCATGAAACATGATCTCCTTTTCAGCATCATACGGTTCAGTCACCGTGGATCCTTCCACTGGGGCTATGCCAATTTTCTCCTTGCCGTCAAAAACATAGTGAATGTCGGCGTAAACCTTGTGTGACTCATATTTCGTCTTCGCAAGTTCTTTAGTCGGGCCATCGCTGACAATCACAAAAACGTTTTCACCGTCAATGGGGTACCTGCCCGGCTTAATGCTGGCAAGGTCGTCTCGCTGCATATAGGCAAAGGCCTTATCCCACCAATCTTTATGGGCACTGTACTGCCTGGCCAGCTCTTGTTGGTCAATGGACTTATGAGGAACCAGATTATCGTTGCTCAGCCATTTACGCTCTTTGAACCATTCCTTTGACTCCTTTTTTCCGAGGGCTTTGCCTGATTGCGCCTGCAGCTCAAAACACATGCTGAGCGCCGTTAATAGCGTCACTGCAGATAACAAACGGCGAGAAAAACTATGCATAGCATTACAACTTTAGAGTTAGCTTAATAAAACGTTACCTATAGTATTGAGCAACATTGCTCACTGTCTCACTGTAATCAAAAACAAATCATACAAAACAATTTACATATGGCAACCAAATGAACTGCCGCCCGACATGGAATAGGTTTGGGGTGCTGTTTGAATCGACAAAAAAGGGAGGGGTTATACAGCAATGATTGCCAATAGCTATGATTCGACCGGCATTCACTTATCAGACTGCTTATGATCAGCTGATACTGTATACCCCCCTGCTTTCACCTACCTACTTAATCGTTTAATGAGGAGCACGACCCAGTCCAAACTGGTCACCAATTTTCACCGCTTTGTTGTCAACGAATTGAATTTCGACCATTTTCTCACTAGCCACATAGTTGTTATCCTCATCAGTAAGCAACGTCGCAATTTTGCGGGTTTTTACATCGATCACTTCGCCGCTTGACGGATAGGCATACTTACCATCAAGGCTGAAAGTCACCCACCCTGGCATGTCCTGCAAAGGAATAGTGGTGAGTTGCTTGTATGGAGGCTTGTTTTCGAAAATATGCATGCGCATGTTATGTCCGTCGCTCACCCAAATTTCCTTCTCGTCAGGTGTGAGACCTATACCGTGACTTGGGCAGGAATGTCTCCTGACTGGTCCTTTTTCCCAGCCTTCCACCGTCACCCTGGCCAACTTTTCGCCTGTTTTCAGGTCTCCAACTTCAAAACCCAGCAACTCGTTGACGTTAACAAACACAAGCGACTCATCACTATTGACTGTGAATGGGCGAATACCTCCACCAAATGGCCCCACCTTGCTCACAAGTGTATGGGTCTTAGTGTCAGCAATATTCAAAAAAGGCGTGCCAATATCTGCCAGATAGGCTTTGGTACCAGACATGCCAATGATGGTATTATGGGCACGGGTGAAAACCTGTATTTTGCTCTTGATTTCACCTGACGCACAGTCAACTACATTCCAAAAGTCTTTTTCCAATGATGGCAGGTACATTGTTTTACCATCCGGTGAAATCGACATTCGGTCGCATCCACCTTCGAAAGGTATCTCCCACACTACTTTCTCAGAAGTAATGTCTATCCTTTGCAGGGTCTCCAGCGTACTGACATAGATACTGTTGGTGGCCAGGCTTACCGCTACACCTTTTACATTAGATGGTGTGCCATCTTTGTGATAACCCTTCATCGGTATTCTTTTCACGAACCGATGGTTATTGTCCATATCGAAGACAAGTATTCCATGCCCCCCATACCCCAGATAGTCTCTTATCCCCGGGGTGGCAACATACAGGTATCGTTTCGTTGTAGCCGCCAAGTCATCGCTTCCTGCCGACGGCTCTTCGCCTGGCAGAGATATCCACGCCGCCGAGACTATCAAAAGCATGCCAAGGATTACAACCTTAATAATGTTAATGTTCTTCTTCATGATATGTGTTTCTTATGTTTCATACTATTTGCTATAGAAATGCATCCGTTCAATTATATCCAGTGTTCTGCGGGAAAATTTCCAGGTCATTCATCAACTGAATCTGAGCAAGCGGGATGGGGAAAACTGTCATGTAGTCTTTCATTCCAAGTGGTGCCATCACCTCCAGAGCCCGGCCGGTCCTAACCAGGTCGAACCATCGATGGCCTTCAAACGAAAGCTCAAATCTTCTTTCCAGGTAAATCCGATCACGTGTTTCAGCTTGTGACAAGCCGGTCAAGTCGTCGAGCCCACCTCTGTTTCTCACCTGATTAAGGTAACCAAGTGCCTCAACAGTTTTGCCATTTTCATTAAGTGCTTCTGCATAAAGCAGCAAAACATCGGCATAACGAATCACCTTCCAATTGGCACGGCTGTCGCAGCTGGTAAGCAAGCGAACCATGTACTTTTTGGTAAATGTAGCCACGTCGTTGGAAGTGGGAATCAGGGGAATAAAGTTACCGTCGGCATCGGTATGCCCGTTGGCAGCAGTAACATCCTTTCTTACGTCACCTGGTTCAAAAATTTCAAATAAGTGGGGAGGCGCATTGTTGTTCCCATTTTGACCTCCGGTAACACCATAAAACTCGGCCAATTCAGGGTTCTTTGGAGTAAAGTTAGTGGTGAAGCAGTTTCCTTCACCCCCAAGGCCCTCCTCATACTCGATATCGAAGATGTATTCGCTGTGGTGTTCATCTTGCATGTAATCGAATAAGTCATTGTAGTTCTCAAGTAGTGCATACCCCATCGTCGTCACTTCTTTCAATTTGGCCTCCGCCTTTACGAATTCGTGACGAGTCATGTAAACTTTGCCGAGAATTGACTTGGCAGCTCCCATAGTGGCTCTGCCAACGTCCGACCCAGAATAGCTGCCTGGCAACTTCGTTTCAGCGTCCAGCAAGTCGGGAATGATGACTTCGTTGTATATCTTTTCGACACTTTCACGTCCCTTTGTGTACGACTCCTCAATGGTGATAGGCTTGGTAATCATTTGTACATCACCAAAGATTCTTACCATATCAAAGTAAGCAAGGGCACGAATGAACCTGGCCTCACCTATGTACAAGTCTTTATTCTTAACAACAGCGGGGTCGGCCTGTTCAATTCTAGCGAGCAACATGTTGCAGCGGCTGATGGTTACGTAATAGTTGCGCCATGTGTCACGCAGCACATTGTCGTCATTGTTGATAGTGAAGTTATCCATGGCCGCAGCGGTATTCTTAACCAACTCATCCCATGAATCGTCGCCTCTCATATCACCAAACAACCACATGTCCTGGTATTGATCCTGCAACGAACCATAAATGCCTACTACCGCATCATTGTAATCTTTATCTGTCTTAAATAAAGCATCTATACTTACTGTATCTACCGGTGCTATGTCAATAAAGTCCTTGTTACATGACATCATAAACAGCGATACGAATGTGACTATGCTAATTATGTTTTTCATTTCTATTTCATTTAGGGTGAGTAAATTAAAATCCTACGTTTAGCCCAAGCTTGATGCTTTTCGCCACGGGATAATCATACTGTTCGTTGCCTGGGTTCAGGGCGCTTCCACTCCTGCTCACGTCAGGGTTGAAACCAATATGCTTCGTAAACAGAAAAGGATTAATTGTATTAATATAAACTCTGAGCGAGCTCAGGTTAAGGCGCTCAACGAAGGCCTCTGGCAGCAGGTAACCAAGCGTTATATTATTAATACGCAAATAGGTTCCTGTATCCAGCCACAGTTGACTGAATTGCCCACGAAAGTTGCCTGTTGGGGTATCATTAGGTCTAGGCGACCCATCGCCTGGCTCACTTTCTGACTTCCAGTAGTCGTTCATGATCGACAATTGTCTGAATCTGGATCTGTTGTTAGCCAACTGATTTCTGGAGATCGCTAAAATCTCGTTTCCCTTCGACCCCTGAATACCTATAGTTAAAGAAATATTCTTATACGACAGGTTGTTAGTCATTCCATAATAGAAATCCGGATAAGGGGAGCCCATAATGGTTTTATCAAGACTATTGATGACTCCATCAGGCACTCCCTCCGGGCCGCTCACGTCCACAAACCTTACGTCACCCACTCTTGAGGCATCTCTGGCACCCGGATTAAAAATAGGCCCTGCATCCAGCTCCGCCTGGTTTTTGAAAACACCATCAGATAACCAGCCATAAAACATACCAATGGGCTGACCTATCATGGTTATGTTGCCCCCAGAGATAATTGGGTCTCCTTCCGGCCCAAGCTTAACTACTTCGTTCTTATAAGTGGAGATGTTAAAATTAGTTGTCCATTTGAAATCCCCTGTAGTATTTACAGTGCTTGCTACAAATTCCCATCCGCTGTTTTTTACCTCCCCAATATTTTTCAACGCAGTGCTGAAACCCGTAACATCAGGCACGTTCACATTCAAAAGCAGGTCATAATTCCTGGAATTGAAATAATCGATATTGAAGCCAAGCCTGTTATCAACAAAACTTAGGTCGACGCCTACGTTTATTTGCTTTTGCGTTTCCCAGGTTAGAGAAGGATTGGCCAGCCTGCCTGGCGCATATCCACCAACAGCACCGCCGCCGAGGGTATACTTGTCGTAATTGATGGTAGCATAGTGCTCATAATTACCAATGTTGTTGTTACCTGTGCTGCCGTAGCTTGTTCTTAACTTCATTTCAGAAAGAGCAGGCATGGATTGCATGAAGCTTTCGTCAGAGATTCTCCAGGCTAAAGCCAGCGAAGGAAAAACGCCAAACTTGTTCTCAGAGCCAAAGCGAGACGAGCCGTCTGTTCTCAATGAAGCTGTGAAGTAGTACTTTCCCAGGTAGTTGTAGTTGACCCTTCCCAGGTAGGATACCAAAGACCATTCGTAATAGTTTGACGTACCACCGGTGATAATCCCACTCACGGCGCTCAAAGTTGGGACAAGGTTGTTTGGGTACCTGTTACTAGTCAGACTATTTGATTCAACTGTTTCTTTTTGGGTAGTAAAACCTGCTAATCCCGAAAAATTATGATCGCCAAAACTTTTGTTATAGTTAAGGGTAGTTTCAGTAAGCCAGTTTAAGCGAAGGGCAGAATAGTCGGAGCCTACAGCCGGATTGTTGAAAAATGCCGGAAGCTGCGGCTTAAAACTCATGCCTTTAATTGCCTGGAGGTTTGTGCCTGCCGCCACATTCACTTTCAGTTCATCAAGGATGGCGTACTCTACATTGATATTGCCAAGTAAACCTATTCCCTTTTGCCTGTTAATCACTTCATTAGCTAAAGCAACGGGATTTTGGGTTGTAACCACTGCGTCGAGTCCGCCACCAAAAGGAAAATAAGAACCATCAGGATTGTACAATGAATAGTATTGTGGAATTACCAGGGAGTTGTACAAAATGTCAGTGTTGCTGTTAACACCGTCAAAGCTGGTTCCTCCTACGTTGGTTTTGTCAACATAAGACGGGTTAATACTTGTTTTAATGGACAACTTATCGGTCAACTTAGAATCGATATTGGAGCGCAATGAATACCTTTTGAAATTGCTGTTCAAAATAATTCCGTCCTGAGATAAGTATTCGCCACTGATGGCATACTTTACATTTTCGCTGCCTCCGTTGGAAGATAGCTGGTGCTGCTGCTGGGGCGCTGTTACCAGAATTTCATCGAATGGATCTTTGAAGTCGAGAGTGACACCGGGCTGAGTAGGCGTTCTTCCTTCCAGTACTTCAACAACAGTAACCGGAACAGCGATTTTCCAGGTTTCTACCGGGCCGGATACGTCATTGCCCTCGTCAATATTTCTGTTTCTTATCCCGTCAAAGTAGTGCTGCGCTTCCTCTTTTGCGGATTGAAATTCAGGCATTTTTGCGATTTTCTGAAAGCCAAAGTAGGCGTCGTATTTGAAGGTTGGCTTTCCTTCTTTTCCTCTTTTGGTATTAATTATTATCACACCGTTGGAGCCTCTCGATCCATAAATGGCAGTAGCCGAGGCATCTTTCAATACGTCGATACTCTCGATGTCATTAGGGTTGATGGTTTGAATGCTTTGCATGGGGAAACCATCTACCACGTACAGGGGATCACCTGCAGCGGAAATACTGCCTACCCCTCTTATCCTGATTTGCGGCGGCGCTCCGGGCTCACCAGAAACTGGCATTACCTGAACGCCGGCAGCCTTTCCCAGCAATGCCTGGTCTACCCTGGTGGCCCCCAAATCTTTTATCTCATCGCTTCCCACAGATGAAATCGAGCCTGTGACGTCTTTTCTCTCCATCTCTCCATAACCCACCACCACTATCTCACTCAGCTGAGCTATGTCCGAGGTCAGCATGATGTTAATTACGGAGCGCCCATTTACCGGCACTTCCTGACTTGCATAGCCAATAAATGAAAATATCAGGGTGGTACTACCTTCCGGGCTCTTTAAAGAGTAATTGCCGTCAATGTCCGTTACCGTACCGATATTGGTCCCTTTTACAATAATATTAACACCTGGAAGCGCCTCGCCTTCCTCGGAAGTTACCTTCCCCGTTATTATCACATCTTCTATAATTACTTCAAGAGAAGGTGAAGACTCCCTGTCTTTATTGGCATTAATTACTGTGATGTTTTTATTTATCTGTTTAAAACTCAGGCCAGTTTCTTTGGCAATATCCAACAGCACGTCGCCAACAGTTCGTGGTATTTTGTATTTACCCGAAAACTTAACATTAGGATCAAGTTTGCCCCTGTCATATGCAAAATGGTAATCTGTTGCCGACTCGATAATTTGGAAAGTCTCAACTAAGGTATTTTTATTGAATTCAATATTCAATGGATAATCTCGCACACTCTTGGTTTCCTGAACGGATGCGAAACTGAACGTAAATGCAAAAAATTGAAGAAATAACCCGTATAGCAGTCGCCTGAACACACAGGGGGTTTGGTGTAGAAATCTTTTTAACATAACTTTGTAGTTTAAGTATGAAATAATTTATCTGGCAATATTTTTTATCTGATACATAAAAAATACTTGCGACTAAGTCGGCAGCTTTCTGGTTGCCGATTTTTTTTATCCACTTTCTATCGATTCTGTTTTCATAGGCTTAGAAAAATATTTTGACTTTGTTTCCCTTTAGTTCGTAAGTAATGTCTTGCGACGCCTGCAAAACATCCATGATATTCTTTAGGTTATCTCTCTCAAATTTCGAAGTCAGTTTCCACTCCTGATCAGGTCTCCCCACAGTAGTTATTTCCACATCGAACCAATTCTCAAGTATCTTAATCACCTTCCGATGGTCGGCATCCTTGAAATAAATGATGCCTCTTTTCCATGAGGTCTTCTCCTCTACATTAAACGACTGTCTGCTAAGCTTACCCGACTGCACGTTTAGGTCGGCCATTTCACCAGGGCTTAAGAGTAAAGTCTCGTGTTCAGTGCCATCATTACCCTTCCTTACTCTACCTACCATTAATTTCCCCGTTACCAATGCCACATTGTATATATCAAGTTCCGGGAAAGACTGCACATTAAACGACGTGCCCAAAACCCTCATTTCTAAATTGGACGACCTGACGATAAAGGGCCTGCTTTTATCAGGTGTCACTTCAAAAAAAGCTTCACCCACCAGGCTCACCACTCGCTCAGCATCACCAAATACCTCCGGGTAAGAGATACTGCTGCCAGAGTTGAGAATGACTTCCGTACCGTCCGACAGGTGAATAGTCAATTTTTGGCCCTTGTGTGTCTCCTTCTGCAATTGCGGCACAGTCTCTACCACCTCCGGTGGGTTGTCAAATGTTCCCCTGCTGTAAAAAAACATTCCTATAATCAGCAACGACACAGCCGCTGCTGCAAGAGATGCCCTTCTCAACCAACTGGATTTTTTATCCTTTGCCACGTAAACTTGTCTAAATGGACTTTCATCAGTAGCTGTAATACTGTCCGTTTTCTTCACGTACTCAACCAAATCTTCCATATTGATCAGGTCATGAATCTTCCTCAGCATTCCTTCTTCATCGGCGCTCTTCTCAGTATCCCTTTTCCGATTGAATTCCAGAATCTGGTCAGACATGTGCTCATCCAATTTTCCAGACTCCAGGCTTTCAAGGATATACTTCACCTCTTCTATGCTACATTCTCCCTGAAAATACCTTTCCAACAGCTTTTTGTCCATTTTTGCTTTTGTTGCTTAGTGGTAATACAATGTGCTGGCTTTCTACCCTGAAAAGCGTTGTAAAAAAATTCACTTCGACTGTGTATACGTGAAACTAACATGGGATGGACCTGCCCAAAACTACTCAGGCTATGCCTTACCATGACCATCACACGACACAAGTGCATGTGGCTGTATGGTTGAGCAAACGCCGCCAAAGAAAGACCGACCTGCCAGGTTCTGAGCAAATTGCCTTTCATCAAAAAAAAGCAACCCAAACTATCGATTTCTAATTTTTATGACGATGTTGTTGCCCAGTATTGCATATTTTGTAATAGCACTCATCCTATGAAAGAATCATTAGCTACGATAATTGATCAACTTAAAATAGGTGACAAAAAGGCCCTTGACACCCTATTTTACCTATATAACAAGCGGATTTACCATTTCGGTTTGAGCTACTTTCATAACAAGGAAGAATCCGAAGAAATTGTACAGGAAGTATTTTTGAAGCTTTGGTTTAATAGAAAATCCATTAACAGAGACGGCGCTTTTGAGTCGTACATTTTTACCATTGCTAAAAACACGATCCTCAATAGCCTAAAGAAAAAAATTCATCATAAAGCTTATCAGGAATACCGGCTCCATGTAGCCGACATTACTAGTAACTCAACAGAGGATGATGTTATATACCATGACTTTGAAAAGCTTTATGAGATAGCCCTGCAGGTGCTCCCGAAAAAAAGGAAAGAGATTTTTATCCTTAGCCGAATGGAAGGCCTGAGTTATCAACAAATTGCAGAAAAGCTTGGGATTTCGGTGAAGACAGTGGAAACACAAATGCAGCTTGCGCTCAAGCATTTCAGAGGGGTGTTGAAATCAAACACTGACCTCATAGTTTCTGCGTCACTCTTTTTCCTGGCTGCCAGCTAAACTACACTATTTCAAACCTTTAGCTTCATTTCTCTTTTAGCACTCACCTGACCAGTCTAGCCCGATCTTCACTTTCTCACCTCAACTGGCAGCTCATTCACACATCTTCTTCGAAAAATAAACTTCACCTAATTCAGGGTAAGGCTTGATCACATTGTACTACTTCACAGCGAAAGGCAACTACCCTAATTTCACACATAAAATATCCTGCTGCTGGCAACTGTTGGCTCAGCTTAAATTACACTACTTATGAACCTCATCATTCTTTTATCAATATCTGCCATTGTGCTGCTTGTAGCCTATTTCACCTACGGGAAGTTCGTGTTCAAAAAATTAAACATAAGCAACAAAAACACCACGCCGGCACACTCCTTCGAAGATGGGATCGACTATATCCCAAGCAAAACACCCGTTGTCCTTGGGCACCACTTCGCCTCAATTGCGGGTGCCGGGCCAATAGTCGGGCCAATCATCGCTGTTACCTTCGGCTGGATTCCGGCTGTGATCTGGATATTGCTCGGAGGCATTTTCTTTGGTGCAGTACACGACCTCACCAGCATGATTGCTTCTATGAGGCACGGCGGCAAGTCTATCGGGGTGATTATCCAAAAATATATCGGGCAAGGAGGAAAGCGCCTTTTCCTGATTTTCAGCTTCGCCACGCTTATTCTAATCACTGCGGTTTTTGTTGATATCATAGCCAAAACCTTTATCAATAACCCAGGAGTAGCCTCTGCATCCATCCTGTTCATGCTGCTGGCTGTAGTTTTCGGGATTGTTAACAAAGCGACCGCAAACGTCAAACATGCCTTTTTGATCAACACCGTTATTGGCGTGCTTGCTATGTACTATTTTGTTTATCTGGGCATGCAAATACCCTTCTTACTGGATTACAAACTGTGGGTTGTGTTACTGTTGGCCTACGCCTTCGTGGCCTCTGTCACACCGGTCTCATTTCTCCTGCAACCGAGAGACTATCTAAACAGCTTTCTTTTATATGGCCTCATGATTGCCGCCGTGGTGGGTGTCTTTATTGCGAATCCGGAGATTAAAATGGACAACAACGTCCAAATCAATTCTGAAAACCTCGGCTACCTCTTCCCAGTGTTGTTTGTTACCGTGGCGTGCGGTGCCATCAGCGGTTTTCACTCGCTGGTGGCCAGCGGCACCACTTCCAAACAAATCAACAAAGAAAACGACACCAAGGTGGTGGGATATGGTGGCATGTTGATTGAGTCATTTTTAGCTATCATCTCAGTTGGAACGGTCATCATTATTAGTCGGGGAGAATACGCTAGTCGATTAGTCATCGAAGGGCCAGTGACCTTGTTTTCCGACGGACTGGGTAACATCATTTCATCTTCGGGAATCTCCGCACAGTTAGCCATTTCATTCGTGGCATTAACAGTATCAGCCTTTGCACTCACCACGCTCGATACCTGCACCAGGCTGGCTCGCTTTACAGTTCAGGAGTACTTCGAAGATGTCGACCACAAGGTAGGAAAGGCATTTGCCAAGAACCGCTACCTGGCAACTTTAGTGGTTGTCATATGCTCAGTTCTGTTGCTTACTTCTGGGGAGTTCACTACGCTGTGGCCAATTTTCGGATCGGCCAATCAGTTGCTTGCAGCATTGGCTCTTCTGGCCGTGGCCGTGTGGCTCATCAAAAATAAAATCAATCCCAACTTTGTGCTCGTCCCGATGTTTTTCATGTTTTCCGTCACCCTCAGCTCACTCCTCCTCTTCGCTATCAAAAATTTCACCGACGGCGTCTATATTTTGTCAGTCATTGCCGGCATTCTCTTCATCCTTTCCATAGTACTTATTTGGCTGGCGACCCGAAGTCTGAAAAAAGAAATGAATGAACAGGGGCAAACCTTGACCAACGCCTAAGAAGGCAGGATACACCAATTCTAAATAGAAAAAAAGCAATGAAAACTCACAAAGTAGCCGTGATAGCGGGAGATGGAATAGGGCCTGAGGTTTTGGCAGAAGGGATCAAAGTGTTGAGGAAAGTTGAAGCACTTGACGGCAACATGAAGTTTGACTTTACACATTTCCCATGGGGTTGTGAGTACTATGCCAACCATGGCAAAATGATGGCCGATGATGGCATGGATCAGCTTAGGAATTTTGAAGCGATTTATTTGGGTGCTGTTGGATTCCCCGGAGTGCCGGATCATGTTTCGCTGAGGGAACTACTATTGAAAATCAGAAAGGGCTTCGATCAGTACGTCAACATTCGTCCCGTTCAACTCTTGGAGGGTGCTCCCTGCCCTTTGAAAGATGTGAAAAGAGAAGAGGTCGACATGATCGTGATCCGAGAAAACAGCGAAGGTGAGTATGCCGGAGCAGGCGACTGGCTGTTCAAAGGAAAGCCCGAAGAGGTGGTGCTTCAAACCGGCGTCTTTTCCAGAAAGGGGACAGAAAGAATCATCAGGTACGCCTACGAGCTGGCCAGAAAAGAGAAAAAGACCTTAACCAGCATAAGCAAGGCCAACGCCCTGAACTATTCCATGGTCTTCTGGGATCAGGTATTTGAAGAGGTGGGCAAGGATTATCCGGAAGTAAAAACCGCCTCCTACCTGGTAGACGCCGCTGCCATGTTCTTTGTGAAGCAGCCGCAACGGTTCCAGATAGTGGTAACCTCCAATCTCTTTGGAGACATCATCACCGACCTGGGAGCGGCCATTGCCGGCGGTATGGGGCTTGCTGCGGGTGCAAATGTTAACCCGGAAAGGCTACACCCTTCAATGTTTGAACCAATTCACGGATCGGCGCCCGACATTGCAGGCAAGGGAATAGCTAACCCCCTCGCCGCTATTTGGTCCGCCAGCCAAATGCTTGATTTTTTTGGGTATAATGATTGGGGAAGGGCTGTGTTGAAATCCATTGAAAAAGTGATGGTGGAAAAGAAAACACTAACGCCAGATTTGGGAGGCACCTCTACTACATCAGAAGTGGGAAATGCCGTGATAGCGGCGCTTGCGGGAATTTGAAAGCCCCAATGTTAATGATTAAACCAATCAGCTAGCTCGCAGAGTTTCAGTTCATTTCTTTCTCTTATTTCTCATATCATCGGATTGCTAAAAATTAACGGAGCTCCCACGTCCGTCCCCTCCAATCACTCACTTTAGCCTTCAAAAAGGCAGTATTGGATATTTTCCCTTTCAGCTTTCAAATGATTTTAGCATGTTTAACCTGTCGTTAGTTTCAAATGCTCATTTTTTGAGCCCATCTGGTTGAAGCTTTCGAAGCACTTTATTATTTCAATAATTACTTTTCAAAAAAACCAATCCTATGAGAAGATTTACTAAAATCCTGTTTTTGCCGTTTGTTGTTTTGACACTTTTGGCTGCCTGCGGTGGCAAAGATGACGAGGGCGTATCGTCTCCGCTTATTGGCACATGGAAATACAGCTCAGTAGACGTGATAGAACTGTCAATCAATGGACAAGACGTGGTTGCGTACCTTATAGCGGAATTCGAGTTGAGCGAAGCAGAGGCACAGGAAATTGCCGACGGGTTTTCTATTAACGCCGAGGAAGAGTCCGACATAACCAATGTTACCATTGAATTTAAGGCCGACAATACCTATGTCAGCAGTCAGCCAGGCGAAGATTCGGAAACAGGCACCTGGTCATTGAGCAGTGATGGCAAAATGCTGACGGTTGACGACCAGACTTTTGAAGTTCAAACGTTGACATCAAGCAAACTTGTAGGCCGCATCAGCCAGCAGGAATCAACTGAGGTTGGGACTATGAAAATCGTGATAGAATTTAGTTTCACTAAGTCCTGATAGAATATCCTCAGGCCATTGCATACTGCGGTGGTCTGAGGATATAGTCTCATCTGAGAGTATCAAATATTATTGCATGTTAGCTCGCTTACTGCTTGCCAACTCGCACTACTGAAAGCTTCGCCGTTGGCTTGCTTCCGCCATAGGTAGCGACATACATGTTTCCCGGCACCACAAAAGAACCACTTTGAAAATAGGTTGTGCTCATAATGTGCTTTTCAACCCCATTCAAATAGAAGTGATAAAAAGCTCCCAGATTTAAGAGGGAAAGGCTAATGGGTGTCTCTAATTTTATCTTATCTGTGTAAAGCGAATAATTATCCCAAATTTCTTTGCCTTTATTGTTGATCGAATATTCTCCACTTTCCTGATACAACCCAACGGTGATAGCATCCCATTGAAACCCGTAGATAAAGTTGAGTGAGTCGTATGTTAGTGTAAGCAGGTAATCGCTTGATTCGTCAATTGCCACCGCATCGGCTATTCCAAAATGTCTGGTCTGAAAACTTTCATACTGCAATGAGTCCTCCTTTAGAAGTAACGTATCTCCAATGACCAATTTAGTGAGGTCTTGAGTCCGGTACCAGTCTGGCACCTGCACGGCTGGATCGAACAGCTCATCGATATAATAGGAGCGCCACGAGTCGCTGAAGATATCATCTACGCACGCATCTTCTCCTCCCTCTTTCATGATACTGGCACATTCGCCTAAAAGTAACCTTTCATTTTTGTGTTGCCGCTCTAAAACACAATGACCCAGCTCGTGAAAAACAAGCATTTCTCTTTGTCTGTCATTCATTTGCTTCCAAATGAGTGGAGCTAGCTTGATGGTTTTGGAGAAAAATGTCCGTTTCGAACTCCCTGCTTTATTGTCTGGCAGATTGATGAATTCAATCGTCAAACCTCGACGGACATTCGAAAAATCATGGCCCCGTAGTTCAGCCTCACGAATAAACTAGTCAACGTAGCCACTAACATCGTGGGGAACATTCGTACCACACCCCATCAAAGCAAACATCCCAACCAAGCCCAACACTTTAAGAAAGCAGGATTCAGTTGGGATGCTATTTCTTTTCATTAGCTTATTTCGAGGCAGCCTCTATCCAGGCCTTCACCTCGTCCATGGTTGGATTAGTAACGTCGTTCAGCTTCAGTTTCTTGCGCATGCCGCACACATCGTTGAAAAGCTTGCTGTCTTTACTATCAGCAATGGCCTCTTTGGTAGACATGTTGAGTTTTTGAAGTATCGGTACCAGCTCGGCCCTCACCCCCAGTTTCTCATAGTCTTTTTCCATTAGCTCAGCCACTTTCTTCTCAGGCCTCATTTGAGGGAAGAACAACACCTCCTGAATGGATGGTGAGTTGGTCATGATCATGCTCAACCTGTCGATACCAACACCGAGCCCAGCGGTTGGAGGCATACCGTACTCAAGTGCCCTAAGGAAGTCCTCGTCGAGCATCATGGCTTCATCGTCGCCTCTTTTGCCCAGCTCAAGCTGCTCTTCAAAACGCTTACGTTGATCAATCGGATCATTCAGCTCGGAGAACGCATTGCAAATCTCTTTGCCATTACAGATCGCTTCGAAACGTTCCACAAGCCCCTCTTTACTGCGGTGCTTTTTCGCCAGCGGTGACATCTCAACCGGATAATCGGTAATGAAAGTCGGCTGGATCAGCTTGTGTTCGCAATGTTCACCGAAGATCTCGTCAATCAGTTTGCCTTTACCCATAGAGTCATCAATAGGTACTTCCAATTTCTTTGCAGTAGCCCTTAGTTCCGCCTCATCCATGCTACTAATGTCAATACCAGTAAAATGCTGTATCGCCTCAAACATGGTGAAGCGCTTCCACGGACGCTGGAAGTCGATAACGTTCTCCCCCACCTGCACCTGGGTGGTTCCATGGAGGTCAAGAGCGATTTTCTCAATCATCTCCTCCACAGTATCCATCATCCAGTTATAATCTTTGTAAGCTACATACAGCTCCACCTGGGTAAACTCAGGGTTGTGAAAACGAGACATGCCCTCATTCCTGAAATCCTTTGAAAACTCGTACACGCCATCAAACCCACCCACAATCAGCCTCTTCAGGTACAACTCATTGGCAATGCGCAGGTAGAGCGTCATGTCCAGCGTGTTGTGGTGCGTTTTGAACGGACGAGCAGCAGCGCCGCCATACAACGGCTGAAGAATGGGTGTTTCCACCTCCAGATAGCTTTTATTGTTCAGGTATTCCCTGATAGAGTTCACCAGCTTGGTACGCTTAATAAACGTGTCCTTCACGTGAGGATTCACCACTAAATCCACATAGCGTTGGCGATAACGTTGTTCCGGATCAGTGAAGGCGTCGTGGAGCACTTTGTTGCCGTGTTCGTCCTCTGTTTCTTTTACAATAGGAAGCGGCTTCAGTGCTTTTGTAAGCAGTTTAAACTCCGTCACGTGCACGGATATTTCACCGGTTTGCGTCGTAAACACGAACCCTCTGATGCCTACGATATCACCAATACCTATTTTCTTTTTGAAAACATCGTTGTAAAGCGTCTTGTCTTCACCGGGACAAATATCATCTCTCCGAATGTAGATTTGAATCCGCCCTGAGGCATCCTGCAACTCGGCAAAAGAAGCTGACCCCATGATGCGCCGACTCATAATGCGGCCGGCCATCGATATATTTTTATAGTCGGTCTTGCGCTTTTCGTAGAATTCATGAATCTCCTCTGCAGCCACGCTGACCTCGAAGGTTTCGGAAGGGTAGGGATTAATACCGGCTGCTATGAGTTCTTCTCTCTCTTTCCGGCGCAAAATTTCCTGCTCGCTTAAATGCATCGACTTATGTAAGGTTTAATCAGTATCAGCCAGTTAGCTGATTATCAAATGAGGGGCAAAGTTAACTGAATGTGGAAAAAAAGCATGGCTGAGTCCATTATTAGTTGGACGCTTTCTATTAAGCAGATTTCAAACTGCTTCTTCTGTCCAACTCCTTCTTAATAAAGCTAAACTCCCTACCCGTCTGCCCGGCTACCGACGTATTCTCCTCTGCCCGCCTGATCAGATAGGGCATCACCTTTTCCAGCGGGCCGTAAGGCACATACTTTGCCACGTTGTAGCCCTCCTTCGATAGCTTAAACGAAATATTGTCGCTCATGCCGTAGAGCTGCGCAAAAAACACCCCCGGATCATCCTTGGCTATGCCATATTGTTGCATCAGTGAAGTGAGCAAGGCATTCGACTGCTCATTATGGCTTCCCGAGCAAAACGCAATCCGCTTGTGGTTCGCTGCGCAGAAATCAAGTGCCCTGTTGTAGTCAATATCCGTGGCTTGCTTCGTCGGTTGAATGGGATCCTTGTAGCCCAGCTCCTCCGCCCGCTCACGCTCGTTCTCCATATAAGCACCACGCACCAGCTTCACGCCCAGGTAAAACCGTTCTGTTTTCCCTTTTTCGTGCAAACCAACCAGCTTGTCGTAAGCATCCCATCTGTAAAATTGCAGTGTAGTGTAAACAATTGCCTGCTCTTTGTTGTACTTCCGCATCATTTCCAGCGCCAACCCGTCTATCACCCCCTGGTAAGCATAGTCTTCTGCGTCAATAAATATCCTGACATTTAGCTCGTGGGCTTTGCTGCAGAGCTCTTCAACCCGACGGTGAATATTGTCAAATGCCTTCTGCTCTTTGCCATTCAGTTGTTTGCCATCCTGCGACTTGGTCATCAACTCTTCTGAGCCCAAACCTGATACTTTCATCACGGCAAAAGGAATGTGAGCACTGGTGGCAGCGTTCATGACTGTCTGCAGTATTTCCTCCTTATTGGCATCAAATCCAGCCTCTGTTTTCTCCCCCTCGGCAGAGTAATCGAGTATGGTGCCGATACCTGAAGCACCAAGCTCAGAAATCGTTTGTTTGCACTCTTGTATGGTCTCACCACCACAGAAATGCCCGAAAACAGTACTTTTTATGAGTTTTTTGATGGGCATTTTCATTTTTAGTGCTAATATTACGCCCTGTGTTCCAAAGCGCACCAAAAAGTTACTGTTCATAGCGGCGAATAGCCAATACATCTTCTTCAATTCCCGGTCCGACTTAGAAGCAAAAGCTACTTCGGTATCTTCGAAGGTAAAGGGATGGGTAACGGGCATGGTTAATGTGTTTAATTGGAGTGCAATAATAAGTAAAAGACTAGTTTGATCGTTTTTAGTTTATAAAAAATAAGTGAGGTGGGTATGGAGCTTACTATTGACAAATTTGAATCCTGGTCTCCGGTAAAAGAAAGACCATTGATTATTTCAGGGCCTTGTAGCGCTGAATCAGAAGAGCAACTCATGGACACCTGTACCCAACTGTATAAGGAAGGTATCAGAGTGATGAGAGCTGGTGTGTGGAAGCCAAGAACTCGTCCGGGCGGATTTGAGGGCATAGGCAAAGAAGCCCTTGGCTGGATCCAGAACGTGAAGAAAGAGTTGCGTGTCAAATTTGCTGTTGAAGTAGCCAACCCCGACCACGTAGAGGCTTGTCTTGCTGCTGGCATCGACATCCTTTGGGTAGGTGCCCGCTCAACAGTGAACCCCTTCACTGTGCAGGAAATTGCCGACTCTCTTGTAGGCGTTGATGTGCCTGTACTGATCAAAAACCCTATCAACCCCGATCTTGCATTGTGGCTTGGGGCAATCGAAAGAATTAACAAGGCCGGTATCACTAAAATTGGTGCCATCCACCGTGGTTTCTCTTCTTTCCAGAAGACGAAATACCGCAACGTGCCCGCATGGCAGTTTCCTATCGAATTGAAAAGGGAGTTCCCTGAAATGCCTTTGTTTGGTGATCCCAGCCATATTTGCGGCAACAGAGAAATGCTTCTGGATGTAGCTCAGAAAGGGTTGGACTTGAACTATGACGGCTTGATGATCGAGTCGCACAGAGATCCGGACAACGCATGGAGTGATGCCAAGCAGCAGGTGACGCCTGCCCGACTGGGTGAAATGGTAAGAGAACTGAAGCCAAAAAGCGCTCATTCAACTGACGCCACTTTCAATCATTTCATGGAGCAAATGCGTGATCAGATTGACAACGCTGACCGTGAAATCCTTGAAGCCTTGGCCAACAGGATGCGCCTGGTAGAGAAAATGGGTGAGTTCAAGCGTGACAACAACGTAACTATCTTCCAGGTAGACCGCTGGAATGAAATTTACAAGAGCAGAGCTGAGTGGGGCAAGTCACTTTCCCTTTCTCCTGACTTTGTAGAAGAAACCTACAAGCTGATCCACGTTGCTTCTATCAAACAGCAAACTGAGATTATGGCTAAAGTACCTGCAGGCGGAGAAAAGTAAAAATGATTCTCGGTAACGTAGAAATAACGAACAACCTCCCCGAGTCATTGGGGAGGTTTTTTTCAGTCCAATCCTATTCAAAGGTGGCTGTGCTGGTGGACGAAAACACCAGGCAGCATTGCTATCCAAAAGTAGCGGCTCACCTTCCCGGGCACTCGGTGATTGAAATAAAAAGCGGTGAAGAGGAGAAAACGCTACGGACTTGTGAACACATCTGGAACGAGCTTACCAAGCTGGAGTGCGACAGGAAAGCGCTGCTCGTCAACCTTGGCGGGGGCGTAATTGGTGACATGGGCGGCTTCTGTGCTGCCACCTACAAGCGGGGCATCAAATTTCTGAACCTGCCCACCACCCTGCTGGCTCAAGTAGACGCCAGTGTCGGCGGCAAGCTGGGCATCGACTTCCACGGCCTTAAAAACCACATCGGCGTTTTTCAGGAGCCGGAAAGAGTCATCGTATCCTCTGATTTTCTGGCCACATTACCGGAAAGAGAGCTCAGGTCCGGCTTTGCAGAAGTGCTGAAACACGCCCTGATTGCAGACGCCAGTTACTGGAAGACTCTCACTGCGAAGACATTCGGTGAGCAACCCTGGAACGACCATATTCAGCACTCTATTGAAGTAAAAAGTGGTGTGGTCGACAAAGACCCAAAAGAAAATGGTCTGAGAAAAATCCTCAACTTTGGGCACACTATTGGCCATGCCATAGAAACTGCCCTGCTCAACTCCGGTAACAGGTTGCTCCACGGCGAGGCCATTGCTATCGGGATGATTGCTGAAGCCTACCTGTCGACAAAAAAGACAGGGCTTTCACAAGGAAGCTACAAAGAGATTACGCAGTACTTACTGGCAACCTACCGTCCGGAGCAGATAGGTGAGGCAACGATTAAAAAAGCTGAAAGCTTAATATTACAGGATAAGAAAAATGAAAAAGCTACCATTAAGGGTAGCTTGTTGAGTGCCATTGGTCAATCAGAATACGATGTGATTATTACTTTAGGGGAAGTTAGGGAAGCCTTGACTGAGTTCAACTCAGTGGTGAATCTTTCTTCTGCTAAATAAAAAAATGATCGTCTTCGTCTCTCTTCTTCACAGGTGTGGTTTTAGCCGATTTTGAAACACGGGCTTTAGTAACCATTCCTTTGATAGGAGTAACGCCGAATACTGTAATTGCACCAATAACTGCACCTGCAACGATGGTAGTTATGGTTTTAGATCTGTTCATAATAAAAAAGGGTTTAAAGCATTTAATCACAACAACGATGCCAGACTGCCGAAGGTTTTGAAAATTATTTTTACGTCACCTTTACCAGACTAACATAAAGACAATTAAATCGGGTATTTCCACTAAGCATACCATGAATAAAATTTCGATCAACACCTCCGCCGCCATTCCCGCAGCATCCACTATCAACCTGAGCGCCTCCAAAAGTGAGAGTAACAGGGCCCTGATTATACAAGCACTTTCTGATGAAAAAATTAACCTCAACAATCTTTCTGATGCCCGTGACACGCAAACGATGATGCGCTTACTGGCCTCAAAAGACAAAACGTGGGACGTGCTGGACGCTGGAACAACCATGCGCTTTCTAACCGCCTACCTGGCGCTTACGGGAAAAGATCAAACTATAACGGGCTCAGAACGCATGCAGCAAAGGCCCATCAAGCTATTGGTAGATGCCCTGCGAGAGCTGGGAGCGAGCATCGATTACCTGAAGAATGACGGCTATCCACCACTTAAAGTCTCAAAAATCACTCAGCAAAAAACGGACTCCCTGAAAATACAAGGCAACATCAGCAGCCAGTACATTTCAGCCTTGCTAATGATCGCCCCTATGTTGCCTAACGGTCTTACCATCGAACTGGTGGGAGACGTGTTCAGCAGACCCTACATAGAAATGACACTCGGCCTCATGCAGCAGTTTGGAGTAAAGAACGAGTGGAAGGAAAATACCATCGCCATTGCACCGCAGAAATACACTGCAAATTCCTATACCATTGAGTCGGACTGGTCAGGCGCCAGTTACTGGCTAAGCATGGTGTCGCTTTCCAAAAGCAGCAAAGTAAAACTTACCGGGTTAAGAGAAAACTCCTATCAGGGCGACATCCGCATCAGGGAAATCATGCACGGCCTGGGGCTCACCACCAGGTTCAGTGGAGAAGAGTTCCTGATCGAGAAAAAGAACAGCGTTTCACCCATGGTTATCGACTTTAAGACCTGCCCCGATTTGGCCCAGACAGTAATGGTGGTAGCCACAGGCCTGAAAAGCCCTATTTCGATGACGGGCCTTGAAAGCCTGCGCATTAAAGAAACCGACCGGCTTGCGGCCATGCAAACTGAGCTGGCAAAGTTTGGGGCTACGCTGGTAGAGGAAACGCCTGGTTTTTGGGAATTGGAGCCTCCGACCGAACTTCCTGAAGGCCCCGTAACGATTAGCACCTACGAAGACCACCGCATGGCCATGGCGTTTGCGCCGCTGGCTCAAAAAGTGCCTTTGATCATTGAAGAGCCGGAGGTGGTGAATAAGTCGTACCCAGGGTTTTGGGAGGATTGCAAAAAATACGGGCTGGATATTAAAGAAGCATAGTCAATGGAAATCGTCTACCAGCAAGAGCAGGATTTAACCGTGAAGGACTTCACGGAGCTGCTCATTAGTTCTACCCTCGGTGAGCGGCGTCCCGTGAACGAGCCTGAGCGCATAGAAGAGATGCTCAGACATGCCAACCTCACCGTTACCGCAAGGCACAATGGAAAGCTGGTAGGCGTAAGCCGCAGCCTCACCGACTGGGTGTATGCCACCTACCTGAGCGACCTGGCGGTGCACATCGAATACCAGCACAAAGGAATTGGCAAGGAGCTCATTCGCCGGACAAAGATGCTGGCACCCAAATCTAACGTGATACTACTGTCGGCTCCAGCTGCTGTCGACTACTATCCAAAAATTGGAATGACTCACCACGCCCATGCTTTTTGGCTGAGGGATTTGAAGGAGCTGAAGTAGGCTTTTCGTCGCCTATTTGTTCAATCGACAGCCGGAAAAACAATCCGATATGATCGAAATTATCATGATTTGTCAGCCTTTCAAGCGCCTCGCCCTTTCAATTCAATCTAACATTCTTCTACCTTCAAGCTTCTCCTTCATGCAGAAAATGATCTTAATCACTTTTTAGTGATGATATAATTCATATCTATAACGATATAGAAAATATAGATTTATACTATCGATTAGAATATTGTAGATTTGGATATCGAACAAAAAAATCTGTCAATAATGGAAAATAAAACACACGCTGGAGGAGCCTACAATGTAAACGGAGCAGAAATGTGCCCGTTTCTGAATGGCGAACTCAATCAAACCGCAGGTGGTGGCACATCAAATCGTGATTGGTGGCCCAACCAACTGAAAGTAAACATCCTTCGTCAGCATTCTTCCCTGTCTGATCCGATGGGTGAAGACTTCAACTACGCTGAAGAGTTTAAAAGCCTTGACCTAAAGGCTTTAAAGAAAGACCTAACTGCCCTGATGACCGACTCACAGGACTGGTGGCCCGCTGACTTTGGTCACTACGGCGGTTTATTCATTCGTATGGCATGGCACAGCGCCGGCACATACCGCATTGCCGATGGCCGTGGTGGCGCAGGAGCCGGCCAACAAAGATTTGCTCCCCTCAACAGCTGGCCCGACAATGTGAGTCTTGACAAGGCCCGCAGGCTACTCTGGCCTATCAAGCAGAAATACGGAAAGAAAATCTCCTGGGCTGACCTGATGATTCTCACAGGCAACGTAGCCCTGGAATCCATGGGCTTCAAAACCTTCGGTTTCGCTGGTGGTCGTGAAGACGTTTGGGAGCCAGAACTAGACGTTTACTGGGGTCAGGAGACCACCTGGCTGGGCGGCGATAAGCGTTATGCTCATGGTTCGAAAGGTGTCGAAAATCAGCAGTCTGTGGTTGTATCGGATGATGATGCAGACGGGGGCACGCACTCAAGAGAACTCGAGAACACACTGGCCGCAGTACAAATGGGACTGATCTATGTTAACCCGGAAGGGCCGGATGGCAAGCCTGATCCTCTTGCAGCTGCCAAAGATATCCGTGAGACGTTCGGTCGTATGGCAATGAATGACTACGAAACCGTGGCACTGATTGCAGGTGGACACACATTTGGTAAAACCCACGGCGCAGCTGACGCAAGCCAGCACGTAGGGCCTGAGCCAGAAGCGGCCGGTATTGAGCAACAAGGCTTCGGCTGGAAAAACAGCTACGGGTCAGGTGTTGGTGGCGATGCTATCACCAGTGGTTTGGAAGTAATCTGGACAACCACACCAACGAAGTGGAGCAACAACTTCTTCGAGAACTTGTTTGGCTACGAATGGGAATTGACCAAGAGCCCGGCAGGTGCGCACCAGTGGAAGCCTAAGGGTGACGCAGGTGCAGGTACCGTGCCCGATCCTTTTGATCCGTCGAAGCGCAGGTCACCATCAATGCTTACTACCGACCTGGCACTAAGAGTGGATCCAGCCTACGAAAAGATTTCAAGGAACTTCCTGGAGAACCCCGATGAGTTCGCAGATGCCTTTGCCAAAGCGTGGTTCAAACTTACTCACCGTGACATGGGACCTCGTGCCCGTTACCTCGGACCTGAGGTTCCGGAAGAAGACCTGATCTGGCAAGATCCGATCCCAGCTGCGACACACAAACTAGATGATAACGACATTGCTTCCCTGAAAGCGAAAGTACTTGCTTCAGGACTGTCCGTATCAGAGCTGGTGTCAACTGCCTGGGCTTCTGCCTCCACCTTCCGTGGCTCCGATAAGCGTGGTGGTGCCAATGGAGCACGCATTCGACTTTCACCGCAGAAGAACTGGAAAGTGAACAACCCGGCTCAACTGGCAAAAGTATTGGCAAAACTGGAAGGCATCCAAAAGGATTTTGGCAAGCCAGTATCGATGGCTGATTTGATTGTGCTGGCTGGATGCGCAGGTGTTGAGCAGGCTGCTAAAAACGCCGGACAAGCCATCACTGTGCCTTTCACTCCCGGACGTGCTGATGCGTCGGCAGAGCAAACCGATGTAGAAGGTTTTGCGGCACTTGAGCCACAGGCCGATGGGTTCCGCAACTACTTGAAGAAAAAATTCACCGTATCTGCGGAAGAGCTACTGATTGATAAGGCCCAGTTGCTAACACTCACTGCACCAGAAATGACTGTGCTTGTGGGTGGCATGCGTGTGCTTGGCACCAACTTCGACGGATCCAAGCATGGTGTATTTACCAATCGTATTGGCTCATTGAGCAACGACTTCTTTGTGAACCTGCTCGATATGAGCACCACATGGAAAGCTGTTTCGGCAGATGGGGACGTATTCGAGGGGCACGATGCTAAGACTGGCAAAGTAAAATATACAGCCACTCGTGCCGACTTGATCTTTGGCTCCAACTCGGAGCTTCGTGCCCTGGCTGAAGTATATGGCTGCAGCGACTCTCAGCAGAAGTTCATCAAGGACTTTGTGAAAGCCTGGGACAAGGTGATGAACCTCGACCGTTTCGATTTGGCTTAATGATGGCATAAATATTTAAAGTGAAAAGGTGGTCTGGAAACAGGCCACCTTTTTTATTAGCATGCTCATTTTCCTCTTAAGAGTTGGGTATCTCTGGCTAGCGATATTCAAAAATCGGCGCTCTGTAAAATCTATTCAGGGCTATTCAGTGGTAGCGTAAACCTGAAATCACTTCCATCCCCTTCCTTACTCTTGAGCCAAATGTCGCCGCCGAGCTTTTTTACAAATTCCTTGCAAAGGGCTAACCCTAAGCCAGAACCTTTTTCGTTTGCAGTGCCCAACGAAGATGTGTTTGCAGACATCTTGAACAACTTCTTACTAACTTCCTCCTTTATTCCAAGTCCATTGTCGGACACAGAAAATTGAACTTGGTTTTGCTCCAACACAACCGACACGATGATGCTGCCTCCGGATTTGGTAAACTTGATAGCATTAGAAATAAGGTTTCTCAATATGGTTTTCAACATCCTTTCGTCGGTGTATATTTCTATTCCCTCCGAAGCGATCTGACTTAGAGATATATTCTTGGTTCTTGCAATTGGGTCTAACAGCTCAATCACGTGTCGAATAGTCGTTGATAAATCTATTTTTTCCGGTTTATAATTGATCTCTCCTGTCTGCGATTTCGCCCAATTCAATAGGTTATCGAGTAAGGCCAGTGTGTTCTTGACTGATACTTTTATGATCTCTAAATACTCCGCCGATTTTCCCGTGTCCGATTTTCTTACCCGTTCAATCAATAATTCTGATAACCCTAAAATATTATTCAATGGTGCCCTTAAATCGTGGCCCATAATGGAAAAAAGTTTGTCTTTGGTCGCATTCAGCTCTATTAATCGCATTTCACTTTGCTTCAATGCTTGCTCGGCTTTTTTGCTGGCAGTGATGTCCCGAACTACGCCAACAAGAAATCTTTTTCCACTGGCATCAACATAGCGTGACTTTCTGGTGGAAATGATCATCGTTACGGCTCCCCTCACTGTTAGTGTTTCTTCATTTATGTTTTCCTTTCCGTCAGCAAGAACCTGGCTGTCAATTTTTAAGAAACTTTCCCGCTCATCAGGAGAAACATGCTCGGCAAGGGTTTTACCCATAATTTCTTCACGAGGTAGGCCAAACATTTTACAAAAGGCGTCATTAACCAGTACCAACCTACTTTTATCATCCTTTACAAATACGGAGTCACCCATGTTGTCGAGGATTGTATGGATGTACCCATCTGCCACCTTATTTTGCTCTACTAAAGATTCTTTTTGTCCTTTTTTCTGCTGGTTTTGAGCCGAAAGTTGCGATCGCAAAATTTCATTTTGCTTTTTAAGTTCAGCAATTTTGTCTTCTAGTTCCAAGCGGGTTAGTTTGTCGGTCATTTTTTGGGTGGTAGCAGGTGGCAGCACAATTGCAATTTTTCATCTTTCACAAAGCTGAACTGCACTTATTAGCACCAGACTAAATTAACTCTTGTGGCGGAGATTCCAAGCCTCATAACCTATTTCGTGCTCAATGCACTTCGCTCATTCCTTCATTAAGGACTTTATGAAAACCATGGGACAACATAGTGCGCCCTGACCACTTCAATCTGGTGCAACCAGGCGGGCGAAAGTTTTGAAATGGCTACCAAAGTAAAAAAGGCAACCTGAAACAGGCTACCCTTTTTTGTTTATAGCACGGTCATGAGTGATTCAAATGAGCACTTCTTGCACATTGTCTCACCCAACAAAAGGTCTTTCTCAGATATCCGTCAACGGAATTACTCTGCCCCCACCGTCTCAGTGTTTACAACTGGCCAAGCACCCGGTGACGGCACGCTCACTCCTTTGGTCTCTCCTCTTTCAGTATCCTGCCCGAAGTAGTACAAAGGCCATCCTTTGTAAGTAAGCTGGCTCTCACCAAATACGTCGATTGAACCAAAGTCGCTTTGGCTGGCAGCAGAAACAACTGCTTTGAGTTCTTTGGCATACACGGGCCAAATTGTATTGTTAGAAAAATCGCTGGCAGTGAAAGTGTTAACGTCTTTTGAGTCGTTGGTAAATGCATACAGTGTCCTGCCCGATGCATTCACGAAGAAAGCAGTAGCTCCTTCTCCTTCTTCATACGTTGAAGTGTAGTTCTTCCCGTCGTTGCCAACCAGTTGTGCATTTGCCATCATGATGGAATAGTCGGGTTTGGCCACAAAAAAGGCCCCTCCGGCACCGTCGCCGGCGGTAGCACCTGCTGTTTCAAGCACGCCGTCGCCAGCCGGAGAAAAGTAATAAAGCGGCCAGCCTTTGTAGGTTGTTTGCTTGGAGCCATTGCTGTGGGTGATCACTGCAAAATCGCCAGCTTCCAGGCCTGTGCCAATCTGCGGTTCTTTCGCATAGTAAATAGGCCATTTGTTAAGACAGCCATCTACACAAGCACTGTTTCCCGACACGTCTTTTGCGAAAACATATAATGTGACACCATCGGTATCAGTCAAAATCTGGCCGAGTGTTGCGTTAGTTGATAGTTGGATGGCTGTGGCTTCCTCCGCATCAGGATTTTCGCTATCATCACCACATGCCGTAATGGTTGCCATTGCCAGCAACACTAGTACAAATTTTGCATTCAATTGCTTTACTAAGTTTTTCATTTTTCTTTAATCTGGTTTAATAATTCGTTTGGTGTTCGGCCAAATTCTTTGCTGCTTAAATAGTTTCTTGTTCATGTAGTGCCTGTCAGACAATACTCTTCTGTCTCAAAACCGGGTCTGGTTTCGGGTAGAGTTGGGGCGCACGGCGTTATGAAATATTGAACTGAGGGATATTTCTCGTCGGCTCAAATCAATTAGTCCGTGTTAATAAGCTGGATGCTAGTTCAGTTGAAAAGTTCTTGAGACATTAAAACCGAAGTGAATTTCGCCTTTGAAAAAATCGTTGGTCGTTTCTGACACGAAGCCCTTAGGCACCATTGAGGTGGCATTGGTGAACTGGAGTTGGAACACGTGCCCTCCCGTTTCAATATCGACCCCTACGGCCAGCGCATTCTGTGTATTTTCGTTGAGGTGCTGAAACTGATAGTAATATTCTGCACAAAGTGCCACTCGCTGCGAAAGTTTGATGCGTCCACCCATACCCAGCGCTAAGATGTCATTGTTCAGATCCGTTTCGCCAATCAGGTTGCGGTGCACCCAGGTGGGCATCAGCTGGAGCGAAAGGCCGTTGTTAAACTTTCTGGCCAGCAAAAGCTGATGCGTAAAAGCAAGCTTGTCGGTAAACTGCAGATCGTACGTAGGATCCTTCAGGGTCTTCAATGCCATAGAGCTCAGCCACGTGGCGGACAGCGGAACACTCCCTTTGCCTATCGACTGACGAAGCAGGCGGTATTTGACAAACCCATCATAGGTCTTTTCAAAAGAGCTCCTGCCTGCTCCCGCATAGAGTCTGTCGTTGACGGCGTACTCCAGCCCTATGCGTACCAGGGCGTTGTCCAGCCCAAAAAGCTCATAGGCTCCACCGTCGATAGTACCAAACCGGTGCGCTATGATAAAATCCATCACACCTTGTTTTCTGGTTTCAATGGAATGACCATTGATCAGTCTGGTGCCTTTGAAGGTGGCATCCACCAGCGTTTTCTGATCGGCCTGCTCTGCTTCCAGACCAGCCAGAAGATCATCCTGGGCAAGCAGCGGCAAAGCCAATGCCAGCGAGATAAGGGTTGAAGTGATCTGCTTTACCATCATTTTGGACGTGAGAAATTAAAAAATGCCTTTACTTCGACTACCTCCGCAATGTTCTTGAACACGATGGTGGGTATCTCGATATCGAAATCAGCCACCGCCAGATTGAAGGAGGTAGTAGCTTTCAAGTCTTTAGCAGAAACATCAAATTTGACTGCTGTCTTCAGTGGCTTCTTCACTCCGTGGATTTCTATTTCCCCGTCGACTTCTGCTTCAAAGCTCCCGTTTTTCGAAAAATCGAGTGCAGCGAAGTTGCTGATAACGCCCTTGAAAGTCGCTCTCGGAAATTTGTCCGACTCCACGTAGTTTTCGTTGAAGTGTTCCTCCATCAGGCTCTTGTCAAAGTGAAACCCCTTCATCAGCATCGAAACTGCCAGCGTTCCTTTTTCAAGGTCTATTGCACCCAGCACCTCCTTGTTAGTGGCTTCAATGTTTTCCAGCGGTGCTTCAGAAAAGAAGGTGGCGGTTCCGCTGCGATCCACCATCGGGCCCTGCGCCATCGCCAGGCCCGCTGTGATCAAGCCAAGAATGATTGTTAATATTTCACGTTTCATATTTCTTCTGTCTTTACTTTCAACTGTTAAAAAATGGGAGCTACACGATTTTCTCGTATGCCGCTTGTTGGTTATTGATACTGCTGTCATTTATTAATCAATTTTGTAAGGCGCCATCATCCACCCAGCAGGCAATAGCATCTTTTTGTGCTTGAGTAAGTGTCGACCCTCTGGGCATCGATCCACTCGCTGTTCTTGCTTTGATGGAGCTGGCCCTGGCTTGAATAGTAGAGAAAGACCTCAGGTCGGGAGAGATGCTGCCGTTGTGGCAACCCGAAACCGCACAGCTGTTTTCAATAATGTTTTTGACAGAATTCTCGTAGCTAACGCCCGCCAACACCTCCACGCTCTCGACGATCTCACAACCCAGCTGGTCTGCTATTTTCACAGTATAAGTACCCCTGGTCAGGCCAGAAAAAGTCCTCCCCGTCTGAGGCTGGCCTTCGTTGATACTGTAGAGGTAGGGCTCCACGCCCCCAGAGGCTACCACCTCAATTTTCCCCTCTGTTGACCCACATCCCGACTCCTCCACCACAATTTCCTGCAGGTTCACTCCCTCCAGATTTTGAATCGGAATAGTTACCTCACTTGCGCAGCCTTTCGCATCAGTCGCTACCACCACATAGTTTCCAGCTTCGAGGCTACTGAAGACGCCGTCCGCATTTGTGCCAGCTTCTGACGTATATACATAAGGAGGCTCGCCTCCAGCCGCATTGACCCTAAAGCTCCCAATGGCTGCACCACATTCGGTCGCTACGCTTTCCAATACGTCTATTTCCACTGGCGACACCGAGCAATCTACCTGTGGTTCAGCCTGGTCCCAGGTGCACGACATTGTGGTGAGAAAAAATAGCACGCTGACAGTGCCACGAATTAATCTTGTTTTCATCATTAAAAAATAGTTTTGCTAGCAACCCCGCCCGGTTTCTAAAAAAAGAAGAATAGCCAAAAGGTTGCCATTTATCTTCTTCCCCAACGTAAGCCAAAAGCCCACTGGCAGCATTTAGGAGCCGTATTTCTAGTATTATTTGATGACAAAATTAGATATAACCAATAGGGTGTGGCTAGCACAATACCGCCAATTGTGTTAACATTTCCGACATAGGGTATAACAAAACCGACAAAACGTGGTAGTTCCTACGCTGATAATCAGCGGCTTAGAAGTAAAAGATCGGAGGGACTTGATCCAAACTCTTTTTTGAAACATTTAGAGAAATAGGACGGATTGGCAAAGCCTGTTTTAAAGGCGGCTTCTGCAATCCCAAACTCACTACCCATGAGCAGCTCCTTCGCACGGTGCAACCGCACAGAGGTAATCAGCTGATTGGGCGACTTATTGGTGACTGCCTTCAGCTTGCGCTGGAGTTGGCGCTCGCTGATGCCAATCTCCCGGCAAAGCATTTCCACGCCAAAAAGCTCGTTCTCCAAATGAGTATCGATACTCTGCAGCACGTTTTCCAGGAAGGAATCATTTTGCAACACCTTCTTTGGAGAAATTTGTCCCGCTTTTTCATCGGCACTGAGTGGATCGGTTACACTGAACAGCAAAAACGACTCGCCCGAAAGCGTTTCGTACACCGCCTTATACTGCGTGAAACTCACACCCGCTCCCGACAGCAGGCTTTTTACAGTTTGTGTGACGAGTATCTGGTTGGGTTTCGCCAGTTGAAGCATGGCGTCGACAAAGGCCTCGGTTTCACCGCTGATGAAGTGAGCCTCATCTACAGCCCCTTCTCTGATGTGAATACCAATGGCCAGCTGGGCAGACATGCTCTGAATGGCATCCACGAGATCGATGCTGCAATGAACGGCCTTGCTTGGCCCTTCAAATATAGCGATGAATGTCTGGCGGTTGTATTGAACCACCTTGCCCCGGTACTGCTCCACAAATTGGCGGATGAGCTCCTCAGGATTGGCATCAACATTTTCCAACGAGATAATACGGGCGGCAACTATAGTGAAAAGCTGCTCCTGATAGTTTCTGATGGGCTTCACCCCTAAGATAAAAGCCCTCATCGTTTCCAGCACCTCTTTAGTATTGCCCACCCAAAAAAGGTGGTCTCTTCCCGTAAACTCCACGAACTTGGCTCCCTGAATACGCTCAGCAATGAACCGTCCCTCCTCAATTTTCACGTCAATGTCGTGGGTGCGCTGCATGAGTAACGTCGGCACTTTGATAGTACCCAGAATGTCAATAATATCTACCTCCGTATTCATTTTGGTGAGCACCATGGCAGCACTGGGACTAGCCCCTGAACGAAAGTAGCTGGCCAGCCAATCCATGAAAACCTTGTCATTGGCTTTGGAGGGAGCGAGCGATTCAAGCCCCATATCCCCACTACCCCAATTGTTTTCGATCATGTCATACACCACCTGGCGCTCCTCGTCGGTAGGTGCCCAGGGATAATCAGGGGCATAGCGGCGCTTGGCAAACACGCCAAAAGTAATGAGTGAAATGGTTCGATTGGGGTAGGTAGCAGCAAAGAGTGCCGACACTGAGCCGCCCTCAGAATGCCCAAACAAAACAGCTTTTTGCGACCCAACGGCGTCCATTACGGCACGAATGTCGTCCATCCTCTCTTCCAGTGTGGAAAGCTCCACCACACGGTCCGACAGACCCGTGCCTCTTTTGTCAAACAAAATGACCCTGGCGATTTTGCCTAGTTCCTTCAGAAAGTCAACCAGCTCAGGGCAAGCCCACATCCAGTCAATGTTGGAAACCCATCCAGGAATATAAACCAGGTCGATTGATCCGGAGCCAAAAACCTGGTAAGCAATATTGATACGGCCGCTTTTGGTATACTGAGTAGCTGGCTTCATAACAATTTGATACTGTGTAGTGGTTGAGAATACAATTATACTACAAATAATGCCAACCAGAAGCGACATCCATGTAGTTGTCTTTCAATCATCAGACACACGATGTCTCGGCAAAAAAGTAGGCTCAGAGCATTCAAAAGTAACGCAATACCGCTAATCAACGCAAAAAGGGCAGGTTATTGCTAACCTGCCCTGGTTTCTACCGCTAAAAAAATGCGGTGCTAATCTGTTTAAAAAATAATACATTGCCCTCAAGGGGCAGGATTCAAATTTGAATCGCTTCTTGCTTTTGCGGATACAAAGGTACTTGGCATGGGAGGGCGACGGCTACAATAAATCCGGCGAATTCTATAATGTTTCCGACAGCGGTGCGGTAAAAAACCGAAAGAGCTGGCAAATTTCCGACACGGGCAGGCATTCAACGATCCCTGTTTTGATAATCAAATGCAAACCTTTTTCCTGATACAAACTGAATACAGGTGATTAAGTCAATCTGGCGTTGCCTGAGAAAAAGTTACTTAATCAACAGCACCCTGGGATTGATGGGGTACAGCCATTCGACTCCTCTGGCAGTAATCACAGCGTCGTCTTCCAGCGCCACCCGCAGTTTCTTCCCTCCCCATTCGGGTACTTTGGTGTAAGCGAAAAACTCAAGAGAAAGCAGGTTGGAGGGCTTGATCTCATATCCCAATTGTACCGGATTAAAAAAAGCAATGGACGGCCCGATGCCGTGACCCCAGTTGCCCACCGAGTGGCAGCCAATGATTACATCCGTTTTGTCAAGCTCAGTAGGTTTGTTGAACCCCGGCATCTTATTAAAACCTGCTTTGGTCAGTGCTTCGTAAACGGCATCCTCAGCTTTCTGCGCCGTCACTCCAGGTTTGATGGTTTGCTTTACCACATCCCGTACTTTCACGGCCTGGTCGAAGGCGTTTTGGATGCCAGGAGGTACTCCGGTTTCTCCTTCTTTCAACACATAAGCCATCCGCTTCATGTCGGTGTACATGTTCATGAGACCTACACCCCAGTCGATGAAAAGTACATCACCTCTTTGAATAATGCGGTCGGTGGAAGTGGCGGCGATGCCGTCAGGGCCGGTTACATACACTGAAGGCATACCAAACGACGACTCCAGGTTGTGTTTAAACTGCTGCTCCTTCAGCCACCACGCTACGTCCTCGAGAGTGGTTACTCCAGGAGTAATCACCTCGTTGGAGAACGCCCGCTCGGCAAGGGTATACGACAGCTCCCCTGCCTCCCCATAAATCGCTATTTCACTCGCCACCCGCCTCGACCTGAAGTCGGACGCCAGCTTCTCTGCCGAGACAAAACGCTGCTCGTACTTCTTCCCCAGCACTTCCGCCAGCTCCAGATAGCCAGAATGGCTGAGGCCATCCGCACCACCAATATTCTTTGACATATTGAGGCCAATTCTCTTAGGGTCTCGAGCCTCCACAAATGCCTTGAGTTCACTCGCCGACCCGAAGTAATCGTAAGCCCCGCCCTCTTCCAGCAGATAACCGTCGATGCCCAGCACGGATCGCTCGATACGGTCGCCCCCACGATCGGTGAAGATGTAGTAGCCCACACTGCCGACGTAGCCTTCGCCCATGTCGGGATACAGCGGATCGAAATTTCCCTCCCGGTTCATGATGATCCACATATCGATATTGTTTTCCCTCATGGCTTCGGGCAGCACCAGGTCAAACTTATCGTTTCGCACCTGGTTCATTTTGCGCCAGCGGCGCATGGCTTCCTGACTGAAAGAGCTGGTGCTGACAAGCAGCATGAAGAAGGCGAGCAGTATTCTCATCGTTGAATGGCTGTTTACGAGTACTGTGCTAATTAGCAATTTCCTGCGTTTTGCGCTACTGAGAAGTGATGTGTGGGAGTTGAGGTCGTTAAACTAGGCAAGGCACACGTGGACCCAGCGCTATACCGATGTCATTCCACACCTATATGGACAGATAACCACGGCAAGATGCACTCTCGTCCACCGTAAGAACGAAGTGAATCTTGCGCTAGAGGGGAACGGGTGGCAGGGAGAAGAGGAAAGCCATCCCGTTTGTTTAATATACGAAAACAGGCTTTAAAGGGTCTGCTCTTACCAACTCAAAGAAAAAACCGATATTGTCCGTAACTTCAACAGCTCACAACACGGCTTTACCATGATCAAACTCATACCTACACTTTCGTTGCTTGTTTTCATTATCCTATTCGGCTGCCAAGGCCCATCCGAAAAACAAGACTGGCAGATCCTTTTCAATGGAGAAGACCTAACCGGCTGGGACACCTACCTGGGCCAGGAATGGACACAAGTCAATGATTCTGCGTTTCGACCGGCCGGTGAACCAGTGGGCCTGAACAAAGACCCTAAAGGAATCTTCACCATAGCAAAAATTGATCAACAAAACGTCATTCGCATTTCAGGCGAGCAGTGGGGAGGGATTTCTACCACCAGCGAATTCAGCAACTACCACCTGAAGCTACAGTTCAAATGGGGAGAGGTCAAACACCGCCCCAAGGACAATAGCAAAAGAGACAGCGGCTTGCTGTACCACGCCGTAGGGGCGCATGGGGCTGATGGAGGCTTCTGGATGCGCTCGCAAGAGTTTCAGGTGCAGGAAGGTGACACTGGCGACTACTGGGGTGTGGCTGGCGGCGTGATGGACGTGCCTACCCGCCAGGAAGGCGAAAACTATATTTATGATGCCACTGCCACCATGCGGGCCTTTAGCGAGAAAAGTGATATCGGCAGGCACGCCACCAAACATCCGGATGGTGAAAAGCCAACAGGTGAGTGGAATACCCTGGAGTTGATTTGTTTCGGTGACACTGCCATCCATATCGTGAATGGCCAGGTGGTGATGGCGCTGTACAACTCCCGCCAGCTGACCGAAACTGGCGAACAGCCACTGAAGAAAGGAAAGATTCAACTGCAATCGGAAGGCGCAGAGCTGTTTTACAAAGACATCATGATCAAGCCGATTAGCGAGGTCCCTGAGGGGGTTTTGTGAGAAATTAAAGAGGTTACTATCTGCGCTTATGCAAATAGTAACCTCTTTAATTGTTGGCACCTCAATCGTCCTCTTTTGCAACGAGAGTGGGCGGGATTTGCGTTTCTAACGCATCAAACAACGGTCTTCTTTTCTTCCTGATTTTATGCACTACAAGTGCATGTCTCACACACCCTCGCTTCAAACGAGGGAGATTAAAGAGGTTACTTTCTACGCTTCCGCAGAAAGAAGAAATTAAAGAGGTTACTATCTGCGCTCATGCATATAGTAACCTCTTTAATTATTTGATATACCGAAAGTCATGCCCGGCAGGAAGCTGCACAAGAAAATCGTGCATGAGCTTGATCACGTTTTCCACGTCGTCTTTGTGGGCGGTTTCTACCGTGGTGTGCATGTACTTCAGCGGCAAAGAAATAAGTGCCGAGGCCACACCTTCCGCCGAATAAGCAAAAGCATCGGTGTCAGTACCTGTCGCTCTGCTAGCTGAGGCCCGCTGGAAAGCAATCTTGTTTTTATCGGCCACATCAATCACCATCTTCAGCAGGTTATTCTGCACTGCCGGCCCATAAGTCAACACTGGTCCCTTACCTGCTTTCAGGTCGCCCTGCTGCTTTTTGTCGTACATAGGCGCATGGGTGTCGTGGCACACGTCGGTAATGATGGCTACATCTGGCTTGATGCGCCTGGAAATCATTTCAGCCCCTCTGAGACCAATTTCTTCCTGCACTGCGTTCACCACATAAAGACCAAACGGCAGCTTCACCTTCGACTCCGCAATTCTTCTGGTAGTTTCGGCGATCATAAAACCACCCACTCTGTTGTCGAGCGCTCTTCCGCACAGGTAATGCTCGCCAAGCTCGATCAGCTCGTCTTCGAACGTCATCACACTGCCCACATGCACACCTTCCTTTTCCACTTCGTCTTTTGAGGTAGCTCCAATGTCCACAAAGATGTTCTTCAGCGTAGGGCTCTCTTCCTTAGCCGAGTCTCTTACGTGTATGGCCGGCCAGCCAAACACCCCTTTTACAACCCCTTTGTCGGTATGGATATTGACCCTTTTGGAAGGTGCAATCTGGTGATCGGAACCACCGTTTCTTCTCACGTAGATATAGCCATCGTCGGTAATATAGTTCACAAACCAGGCGATTTCATCAGCATGCGCCTCAATCACCACCTTGTAAGGCGCATCGGGATTGATCACACCCACTACCGTTCCGTAGGTGTCGGAAATGTAGGTGTCAATATAAGGCTTCATGTACTCCAGCCATATATGCTGGCCCGACGACTCAAAACCGGTCGGTGATGCATTATTTAAGTATTTGAATAGAAAATCTCTGCTCTTCTTGTCCATTGTCAATTGCTTATCTCTTGTTTTTGTTATTTATATCCAGCGAGCATTCATGCATACTAAAGCGGAATATTGCCGTGTTTCTTTCTTGGAAGCGTGTCTACTTTGTTCTTCAGCATCTCAAAAGCCTTCATCACCTTCACACGGGTGTTGTGAGGCATGATCACTTCATCGATATAACCCCTTGCCGCTGCCTCGTAAGGGTTGGCAAACCTGTTGGTATATTCCGCTACCTTCTCATCGAGTTTGGCAGCTGGATCCGCCGCTTTGGCGATTTCACCTTTGAAAATAATCTCGGCAGCTCCCTTCGCTCCCATCACGGCTATTTCAGCAGTCGGCCAGGCAAAGTTCATGTCGGCACCAATATGTTTGCTGTTCATTACGTCATAGGCGCCACCATAGGCCTTTCGGGTGATTACAGTGACTCTAGGCACCGTTGCCTCCGAAAACGCATACAGCAGCTTGGCTCCGTGGTTGATGATGCCATGCCACTCCTGGTCAGTGCCTGGCAAAAAGCCCGGAACGTCTACCAGCACTAGCAGTGGGATATTGAAGCAGTCACAAAACCGCACAAACCTGGCAGCCTTAGTAGAGGAATTGATGTCGAGCACGCCCGCCAGCGACGCAGGTTGGTTGCCAACGATGCCAATGCTTCTCCCTCCTATCCTCGCAAACCCAACGATAATGTTTTCAGCATAGTTTTTATGCACCTCCATAAAGCTCTCCTCGTCGGCTATTTCAGCCACCACTTCACGCATGTCGTACGGCTGATTAGGGTTGTCGGGGAGGATCTTATCGAGTGCGGGCCTCTTCTCATCGGACGAATGGTAGCTGACTGCCGGGGCCTCATCCTCACAGTTTTGTGGCATGTACGACAAAAGCTGTTTGATATTGTTGATGCACTCTACCTCGTTGGCACAGGAGAAATGTGTCACGCCACTTTTGGTTGAATGGGTGCTTGCGCCCCCCAGCTCTTCAGAGGTCACATCTTCCTGGGTCACCGTTTTCACCACGTTAGGCCCGGTCACGAACATGTAGGAAGTGTCCTCCACCATCAGAATGAAGTCGGTGATAGCTGGCGAATACACCGCACCACCGGCACATGGCCCCATGATGGCCGAAATCTGAGGTACCACGCCAGAAGCCCTTGTGTTTCGGTAGAAAATATCCGCATAACCTGCGAGCGACACCACCCCTTCCTGTATCCTGGCGCCACCTGAGTCGTTGAGCCCGATCACGGGTGCACCATTCTTCATGGCCAAGTCCATGATCTTCACAATCTTCTCAGCGAACGTCTCAGAAAGCGAACCGCCAAAAACAGTGAAATCCTGACTGAACACGTATACCATCCGGCCATTTACGTTGCCATAGCCTGTGACAACGCCATCACCCAGGTATTTCTCTTTGTCCAGCCCAAAATCCGAGGACCGATGAACCACCAGCTTGCCAATTTCCTCGAAGGTACCTTCGTCCATCAGGAGCTCAATCCGTTCCTTGGCTGTGAGCTTTCCCTTTTCATGCTGTCTGGCCACCCTGGCATTTCCGCCACCCTGCAGCGCCTGCTCATTCAGCTCTTTTAGTCTCTCATACTTTTCATCAATGGTCGGCAAATGAATTTTGGGCTGTGGTTGTTTCATTACATGAAGGTTAATTGTCAAAGATATTGTGGAATACACTAAAAACGAACTCAAATGAACGGTATATACCTCGGCGGTTAAATTTTGGCGGTATATGCTTACTGGTATGATAAAATGTTATCTTGCGCCAATTTTTAGCACAGCTGAGGGACTAAATCATGAAAGTCGGAATCATTGACATGGGTACGAATACCTTTCACCTGCTCGTTGCAGAAGTGAGAGACCATGATTTCACCGTCCTTTTTAAAGAGAAGCTGCTGGTAAGAATTGGCGAAGGCGGTATTTCACACGGTCTGATTACGGAAGAGGCCACGCAAAGGGCGCTGAAAGCACTGGAAAGATTCAACGAAGTGCTGAAGGCTGAAAAAGTAGATGAGGTTTTTGCCACAGCCACCAGTGCCATCCGAAATGCAAAAAACGGTGTAGAGTTTGCTGGCAGGGTTCAGCGTGAATTGGGCATCGAAGTCCGGATTATCTCAGGCGATGAAGAAGCCGAAACCATTTACTACGGTGTAAAAAAGGCTATTCCTATGACAGATGAGCCTGTGCTCATCATGGACATTGGCGGTGGCAGCATTGAGTTCATTATTGGCAACCAGTCGGAGATCTTCTGGAAGCGAAGCTTTGAAATTGGTGGGCAACGCCTCATTGACCAGTTCCACAGCCACGACCCCATTCTACCAGAAGAAGTCATCAGACTTCAGAGTTACCTGGCCATGAACCTCGAACCGCTCTTCGAAGCATGCCAAATGTACAAACCGCAAACCCTCGTGGGCTCATCAGGCACCTTCGACACATTGAGCGACATTTACATGCTCGACAACAAAATCGAAAAGAACCCACTCGGTACCGAATTTCCCTTTACGTTGGATGCCTTCGAGGGTATTTATGAGAAGATGATCACTCTCAACAGGCAGGAAAGAATGAACGTGCCTGGTATGATTGAAATGCGGGTCGACATGATTGTGGTGGCCAGCATCCTCATTCACTTTATTAACCAAAAGCTCGACATCAAAAACATCCGGGTTTCTGCCTATGCTTTGAAAGAAGGCGTCCTCCTAAAGACCATCCATTCGCTCTACAAAAAGAGGGTTTAATCCATTGTAGTTTAGTTAAGGGGTTTGGTGTCCCATTTCCATTTTTACCCCGGCCCTAAAGGGCGACTAAATGATGATTAACATCCCTTTTAAGAGAAGGGTAGAATGCTCTTAACTAAACGACTTTGAGTTATAATCCCTTAGAAATTTCTTGGTCAAATATTCTGTTTCTGATTGGGTAGCACCTCTTCTATCTCTATTTTTACCCTCTAGAAATCAGACCACATGTTTACATATCAGCATTTACTTTCCTTCACTGAAAATATACTTCTTGCCATCGGGCATTCTAAGAAAGACGCCACCCTCGGAGCTAAAGTACTCCTCAGTGCCGACCTTAGAGGAGTTGACTCCCATGGTGTAGCCCGTCTTTCAGGCTATGTGAGGCTCTGGGAAGCGAAAAGAGTCAATGCCAGACCAAACATCAGGATTGTGCACGAAACACCTTCAACAGCAGTTGTAGACGGCGACGGCGGTCTGGGTTTGGTAGTGGCACCCTATGCCATGAAAGTGGCTATTGAAAAAGCAGAGAAAGTCGGCACCGGCTGGGTTTCGGTGAAAGGATCCAACCATTTTGGCATTGCCGGCTACCACAGCATGATGGCACTGGAAAAAGACATGATTGGCATTTCAATGACCAATGCCAGCCCGCTGGTTGCTCCAACATTTAGCACTACCAGGCTGCTAGGTACCAATCCCATTTCTGTAGCCATTCCTGCCAAAACACAACCGCCGTTTGTTGCCGACATGGCCACTACCACCGCTGCCAATGGCAAGCTGGAAATCTTGCAAAGGAAGAACCTTGAGGCTCCTCTTGGCTGGGTGCAGGAAAAAGACGGAACCCCCACCACTAATGCCAATGGTGTAAAAGACGGTGGTGCGCTGCTTCCACTCGGCGGCGACCGGGAACACGGCTCGCACAAGGGCTACTCGCTGGGTGCCATCGTCGATATATTCTCGGCTGTGCTGTCGGGTGCCAACTACGGCCCCTGGGTGCCTCCATTTGTAGCCTTTCTCTCCCCTCCTGCCGATCCTGTTGGAGAAGGCATCGGGCACTTCTTTGGTGCCATGCGGGTGGATGCTTTCCGTCCCGCCGACGAGTTCAAGGAGCACATGGACAAGTGGATCAGCACGTTCAGAAAAGCAGAAACAGTAAAAGGGCAGGACAGGGTACTGATACCAGGCGACCCGGAAAGAGAAATGGAAAAGGAAAGAATGGAAAGCGGTATCCCGCTGCTGCCTCCAGTAGAGAAAGATTTAAGAGAGCTCGGCGAGAAACTTGGCGTGGCTTTTTAGAAGGTAAAGCCTACCCTTAATACTATGGGGCTGTTGTAGGGAGATCGGATGTCGTCGTACAGCAGATTGTATAGTGCACTAATCATAAAACCGCCGCCATTTCTGCCTATTGGCTGAAAAAGTCCGCCGCCCGCAAACAAACCGGGTACCCACTGCCTTACCACGTCGTCATTGGCATTGTAAAACTGCAGGTTGAGGTTTTCAAATTCACCGTGTACAAAGAACTGGCGACCAATATTCCTTCTCACAAAGGTACGCCATCCGTAGTTCGAATAAGACGCATTATAGTACTTGAAGTTGATGTACTGGTAGGTAACTCCAAGTCCTGCTGAAAGCTTCGGCGTAATCATATAACCTGCCAGCGGAGAAAGGTCGACAAACGTGACAGAGCCAAACTGAGCTCCAAAGTTGCCGCCGAGGTATACCCTGTCAAAGAAACTGCTGTTCTCCTGATCGTATTCCTTTTGAGCAAACGATGAAAACGAAATGAAAAATAGAATAAAAGCTGCTACTAATGATTTCATACGGTAAACAACGTTGTATTTCGTAATAACACCTGTCTACTCTTCCGCCACTATGATGTATAAGTCCTCGGTGGGCTTTTTCATCATGTAGCGCTCTCTGGCAAACTTCTCGAGCAGGTCGCTATCGCTAAGCAGCTCATGCCTGTCTTTTCTCACCTCTTCGATTTTCTCCAGATAATACTCCTTCTGAGCCTCCAGATCAACCAACTTCCGGCTTAGGCGCAGTTGCGTAAAAACATCGTTGGAGTCCAGGAAAAGCATCCAGATAAGGAAAAAGAAGGTGAAGAGGAAATAGAAGTTCCTCGTGTAGGGGGGCAGATTCTTGAAAAACCTCGAAATCATACTGGAAATGTAGTCTATTTCCCAAAAATAAAAAAATCCCGGCAACATGCGAAGCGCACGATAGCCGGGATTTTACGTAATGACCTTAATTATTTTTTAATAGGGAAATAAGCTGTTTCTCCCAATTCTTCTTCGATTCTAAGCAACTGATTGTACTTAGCCATCCTGTCGGAACGTGAAAGAGAACCAGTCTTGATCTGTCCGGCATTGGTAGCCACGGCAATATCAGCGATGGTAGCATCTTCCGTTTCACCTGAGCGGTGAGAAATAACAGCCGTCCAGCCAGCTTTGTGTGCCATTTCAATAGCAGCAAGCGTCTCGGTCAAAGAACCGATTTGGTTTACTTTGATAAGAATGGAGTTGCCACACTTCTCGTTGATCGCTCTTTCAAGAAACTTCACATTAGTCACCAAAAGGTCGTCACCAACAATCTGGCACTTGTGTCCGATTTTCTCGGTCAAAAGTCTCCAGCCTTCCCAGTCGTTTTCAGCACAACCGTCTTCTATGCTATCAACAGGGTATTTCTCAACAAGCTCTGCCAGGTATTCAACCTGCTCAGCGGTTGTTCTTACTTTGCCAGTGTCACCTTCAAATTTCTTGTAGTTGTATTTGCCGTCTTCGTAAAACTCAGAAGCAGCACAGTCAAACGCAATCATTACGTCTTTTCCAGCCTTGTATCCAGCCTTCTCAATCGCTTTCAGAATGTCGGCAAGGCCTTCTTCTGTTCCACCTGAAAGGTTAGGAGCAAAACCACCTTCGTCTCCTACGGCAGTGCTCAATCCTTTGTCGTGAAGAATCTTCTTAAGGGCATGAAAAATTTCAGCACCCATTCTCAGCGCATCGCTATAAGTAGGTGCACCTACAGGGCGAATCATAAATTCCTGGAATGCGATGGGCGCATCTGAGTGAGAACCACCATTGATGATGTTCATCATTGGCACAGGCAACGTGCTTGCGTTAGGTCCGCCAAGGTATCTGAACAAAGACTGTCCTGACTCTTGCGCTGCTGCCTTAGCAACTGCCAGAGAAACACCAAGAATGGCGTTAGCACCGAGTTTGCCTTTGTTCGGCGTGCCATCAAGCTCAATCATTATCTTATCGATAAGCTTCTGGTCGAAAACACTAAGGCCTATCAGTTCGCCGGCTATTTTCTCGTTCACGTTTTCAACAGCCTTAAGCACACCTTTTCCAAGGTATTTCGACTTATCACCGTCTCTAAGCTCAACAGCTTCGTGTGTGCCTGTAGAAGCACCAGAGGGCACGGCCGCTCTGCCCATAATTCCATTTTCAGTGTAGACATCTACCTCAATGGTAGGATTGCCCCTGGAGTCAAGAATCTGCCTTGCGTGAATTCCTTCAATTAAACTCATTATGTTTTTAGTTTAGATGTTCAACGAACTGATCAAATAAATACCTGGAGTCGTGCGGTCCCGGAGATGATTCCGGATGGTACTGGACAGAAAATACTTTCTTACCTTTCAATTTCATGCCCGCCACCGAACTGTCGTTCAAATGTATGTGTGTTAGTTCTGCAACGGAAGAGCTTTTCAGCTCGTCCATGTTTACTGCAAACCCATGGTTTTGCGACGTGATCTCGCTTTTCCCCGACACCAGGTTCTTCACCGGGTGATTAAGTCCTCTATGGCCATGGTGCATCTTAAATGTGCTGATACCACAAGCAAGCGCTAAAATCTGATGACCAAGACATATACCGAACAACGGTTTGTCCGCTGCAAGAATTTCTTTTACTGTGGTGACGGCGTAATCCATCACTGAAGGGTCGCCAGGGCCGTTTGAAATGAAGTACCCTGTTGGCTGCCATGCCTCCATTTCTTTGAACGTGGTTTGTGCCGGAAACACCTTGCAATATATGCCCCGGGCTGCCATGTTCTTGAGAATCGATTGCTTAATACCAAGATCAAGCACCGCCACTTTTATTTTGCTGCTTTCGTCACCATAGGTATATGCGTCTTTTGTGGTCACTTTAGAAGACAACTCAAGCTTGTCCATTGACGGCACCTGCTTAAGCTTAGCCATCAATTCCGCTTTGTCAAAAATCTCGGAAGAGATAATTGCGTTCATCGCTCCTTTGCTCCTTATGTGCCTCACAAGGCTCCGGCTATCAAGCCCAGAAATACCGACTGTGTTGTGTTTGATAAAATAGTCGTTGAGGCTCGAATCAGCCGTTTTGCGGCTATACAGCTTCGAAAATTCATTCACAACCACTCCGCTGATTTTAGGTGTAGCCGATTCCTGCTCATCCGCATTCACTCCATAGTTACCGATGTGAGACGTTGTGTTCACTACAATCTGGCCGAAGTATGACGGGTCAGTATAAATCTCCTGATAGCCGGTCATGCCAGTGTTAAAGCAAATCTCTCCTCCGCTCGTTCCAATTTTACCGATGGCATCGCCTTCGTACAAGGTTCCATCTTCCAGAAGTAAAACAGCACGTGGATTCGGTGTGTATTTCATGAGTATGCAGTGTTTACCTTTATATAACTAATGTGATTTATTTGAAAGCCTACAAGCATTCAAAACTAATTAGCCAGCTTGAGAATAGAGGCGAATAAGCAGGCACAAAAATAGAAAGAATTTTCTAAGACCCACCGCTTGAAAACAAAAAAGGGTTGACAAAAGCCAACCCTTTCAATTGAAATATTCTATTTTATGATTATTTCTTCTCCTCTTCAGCTGAGTCGTCAGCGCTAGCCTCATCAGTACCCTCTTCAGGTGCTTCCGCAGCCGCTTCTTCAGTAGTTTCAGCAGCAACTTCTTCAACAGCCGCTTCGGCTACTGGAGCCTCCTCCACAACTACTGCATCTGTAGCAGACGATTTAGCATCATCAGCACCAGCAGCAGCCTTGCTACGACGTGTTCTCTTAGCCTTAGGCTTCGCAGTTGCTTCTCCAATCAGCAATTCATTGAAGTCAACAAGCTCCATCATACAAATTTCTGCATTGTCACCAAGTCTGCTACCCAAACGGATAATCCTTGTGTAGCCACCGGGGCGGCTTGCAGTTTTTTCAGCCACAGGGCCAAAAAGCTCCTGTACAGAATACTTGTTTTGCAGATAAGAGAAAACAATCCTTCTGTTGTGAGTAGAATCGTCTTTTGTCTTGGTGATCAATGGCTCAACATACTTTCTAAGTGCTTTAGCCTTAGCTACAGTAGTTGTTATGCGCTTATGAAGAATCAGCGAAGACGCCATGTTAGAAAGGAGCGCCTTTCTATGGCTTGCTGTCCTACCTAAGTGATTTATTTTTTTACCGTGTCTCATGATAAATTAATCCTCCTCTAATTTGTACTTACCCAGGTCCATACCGAAAGTAAGCCCTTTCTCCTGTACAAGTTGTTCCAACTCAGCAAGCGACTTCTTACCGAAGTTTCTAAATTTCATCATGTCAGAAATTTCAAGTCTTACAAGGTCTCCCAATGACTTAACATCAGCAGCCTTCAGACAGTTGTAAGCTCTAACAGAAAGATCCAGGTCGTTCAGTGCTGTCTTCAGAAGCTTGCGCATGTGAAGAAGCTCCTCATCAACAGCATCTGGCTCCTTAGCATCGGCTGTTTCAAGCACCATGCTCTGGTCAGAAAACAACATGAAATGTTGGATAAGTATGTTTGCTGCTCCCTTAAGAGCTGCCTCAGGGTGAATAGAACCGTCAGTTTCTATGTCAAGAATCAACTGCTCGTAGTCTGTCTTTTGCTCAACCCTGGTATTCTCTACGCTATATTTTACGTTCTTAATAGGGGTAAAAACAGAGTCAATCGGAATGTATCCGAACACCTGATCGCCAGAAGGTTTATTCTCATCAGCGGCCACGTAGCCTCTACCCTTTTCGATTGTAACTTCTATTTCGAATTGCGCACTTTGATCAAGGTTACAGATAACCAACTCAGGGTTCAATACTTCAAATGAAGAAGTGAACTTGCCGATGTCACCAGCTGTAAACTTAGCTTGCTTCGAAATAGAGACAGTGACTTTATTGTCTACCATGTCAGCAATCTTCTTGAACCTAACCATTTTGAGGTTCAGGATGATTTCTGTTACGTCTTCCATAACTCCCTCAATTGTAGAGAATTCATGCAAAACACCTGGTATTTTTATTGCTGTAATTGCATAGCCTTCAAGAGAGGAAAGAAGTATTCTTCTCAGTGCGTTACCAATGGTAACTCCGTATCCTTTCTCGAGCGGTTTAAAGGTGAAAAGCCCATGAAAATCATCGGCCTTTTCCATAACCACTTTCTCGGGCATTTGAAATGCTAGTATTGACATAGCAATAGAAAGTGTTTAATTGATAAAATTATTTTGAATACAATTCGACGATAAGCTGCTCCTTGATGTTTTCAGGAACTTCATCTCTCGATGGAGCTTGAATAAACTTACCAGTCATTTGCGAGCCATCCCACTCTAGCCAGCCAAATTTATTGGAAGAACGTGCTGCAAGACTCTCCGTGATAGCCAATAAAGACTTAGATTTTTCACGAACGCCTACAGTATCTCCAGCTGAAAGAGAATAACTTGGGATATTTACTACTTCACCATTTACAGTGATATGCTTGTGAAGGACTAACTGACGTGCTCCTCTTCTTGTTGGGGCAATGCCCAAACGGTAAACAGTGTTGTCCAGCCTGCTTTCAAGAAGCTTCAGCAGGTTCTCACCAGTGATGCCGTCCTTGCGTTGAGCAGTATTGAATGTCTTAGCAAATTGTCTCTCCAACAATCCGTAGAGGTACTTAGCCTTCTGCTTCTCCAGTAGCTGGATCGCATATTCAGACTGCTTACGACGACGGCTTCTGCCGTGCTGTCCCGGAGGATAAGCCTTCTTCTGAAGGGCTTTGCCACCACCCAAAACGGGCTCTCCAAATTTTCTCGAAATCTTGGTTTTTGGACCAGTATATCTTGCCATTTCTTTCTACAGTCTTTAATTAAACTCTACGTCTTTTAGGCGGGCGACATCCGTTGTGAGGAAGCGGGGTCACATCTTTAATCACAGTAACTTCGATGCCAGCATTTTGAATAGTCCTGATAGCAGACTCTCTGCCTGATCCAGGGCCTTTCACAAATACCTCCACCTTGCGGAGTCCTTGATCATATGCCTTAGCTGCACAGTCTTGTGCTGCTACTTGTGCTGCGTATGGAGTGTTCTTCTTCGAACCCCTGAAGCCCATCTTACCTGCTGAAGCCCAAGAAATAACTTGTCCGTTATTATTGGTCATCGCAATGATGATGTTGTTGAATGAAGCCCTTATATGTGCTTGCCCAACTGCTTCAACAGCTACAACACGCTTTTTCGCCTTGTCTTTTCTCTTCTGAGCCATTGCTAAAAGTTATTATTTAGTAGCCTTCTTCTTGTTAGCCACTGTTTTCCTCTTACCTTTTCTAGTACGGCTATTGTTTTTGGTACGCTGACCTCTAACAGGTAACCCTTTTCTGTGACGTAGTCCTCTGTAACATCCAATATCAAGTAAACGCTTGATGCTCAGCTGAATTTCAGATTTCAGTACACCCTCAACCTTAATATTCTCAGTGATGATCAAACGAACTGCGTTCGCTTCCTCCTCGGTCCACTCCGACACCTTTTTGTCCCAGTTGATCCCAGCCTCAGCAAGTATTTTCTGAGCCGTTCTACGACCAATTCCGAAGATGTAGGTCAAACCTATCTCTCCTCTTTTATTATCGGGAATATCAACTCCAGCTATACGAGCCATAATTAACCTTGTCTTTGTTTAAACCTTGGATTCTTCTTATTGATAACGTACACCTTACCATTACGGCGGATTATCTTGCAGTCTACGCTACGTTTCTTTACAGATGCCTTTACTTTCATGACTACTTATTTATATCTGTATACTATTCTCCCTTTTGTCAAATCATAGGGCGACATTTCCATTTTCACTTTATCGCCTGGCAAAATCTTGATGTAGTTCATCCTCATTTTACCTGAAATGTGGGCTACTACCTGATGCCCATTCTCTAACTCCACTCTGAACATCGCATTGGATAGTGCTTCTACTATCGTACCGTCCTGTTCTATAGATGATTGTTTCGCCATATTATAAATTACGCTACAGCTACGTTTTGAGATCTGCCTTTTAATCTACCCGACTTCATCATACCCTCATAGTGTCTCATAAGAAGGTAGCTTTCTATTTGCTGTAAAGTATCTAAAATAACCCCCACCATGATCAACAGCGACGTTCCGCCGTAGAACTGTGAAAACTCACGTGTAACGCCTGCCATACTCGCAAATGCCGGCATAATAGCCACCAATGCAAGGAACAAGGCTCCTGGCAGCGTAATTCTTGTAAGCACTCCATCTATAAATTCAGAAGTTGCCTTTCCTGGCTTAATGCCTGGTATAAAACCTCCGTTTCTCTTCATATCATCACCAATCTGATTAGGGTTGATGGTGATGGCTGTGTAAAAGAACGTGAAAATTATAATCAACGATGCAAACAATGCATTGTACTGCCACGACTGGAAGTCAGAAAACGTTGTCCCTATGTATTGTGCCATGTCACTAGTGTCAGCCCAGATACTCGCAATAAGTGCGGGGAGGAACATAAGCGACTGGGCAAAAATGATTGGCATTACACCAGCTGCATTCACTTTTAGCGGAATGTACTGACGCTGACCGCCATATACCTTATTACCCACTACCTGCTTCGCATATTGAACTGGTATTCTTCTAACGGCCTGTGTCAACATAACAACCGCCATTACTACAAAGAACAGTGCAACAATCTCAAGCACAAGGATAAGCCCCTGACTCATGCCTCTCGACAGAGATTCAGCAATGATTGCTGCGGGGAACCTCGACACGATGCCTATCATGATAAGCATTGAGATTCCATTACCTATACCCTTGTCAGTAATTTTCTCACCCAACCACATACAGAAAATAGTGCCGGCTGTAAGAATGACAATTGAGCTACCTGTAAAGAACGTCCTGTTGGCCATCACAATAGCTTCTGCTGGAATAGTGGCAGTTAAATACCCGATTCCCTGAGCCAGCGTGATAAATATGGTCAATACTCTTGTATATTGATTAATCTTCTTTCTGCCGCTATCACCTTCCTTTTGCAGTCTCTGGAAATAAGGGACAGCCACAGTCAACAGCTGCAAAACGATAGAAGCTGAAATGTATGGCATAATGCCCAACCCAAATATGGAGGCATTACTAAAGGCACCACCTAAGAAGGTATCAAGCAGACCAAATATCCCCTGGGCTTCCCCAGCAAGTTTAGATGGATCGATACCTGGAAGAACTATATAAGATCCCAATCTAAAGATCAGCAGAAATCCAACCGTGTTCAAAATTCGAATACGGAGATCCTCTATGCTAAAGATATTCCTTATGGTGCTAATAAATCGCTTCATTCTATTAAAGTACGGTTACCTTACCACCTGCCTTTTCAATTGCTTCCTGAGCAACTTTTGAAAAAGAACTTGCAGATACATCTACTTTTGCTTTCAACTCACCTCTGCCCAATACCTTAACAGTATCGTTCTTAGAAGCCAATCCATGCTCGATAAGCGTGTCAAGAGTTACCTCTTTCACCTTGTAGGTGTCTACAAGCGTCTGAAGTACGTCAAGATTGATTGGTTTTGAAACAACCTTGTTTCTATTCTTGAAACCAAACTTCGGCACACGGCGTTGAAGTGGCATTTGACCACCCTCAAATCCTTTTTTCTTGCTATAGCCAGACCTGGATTGAGCACCTTTGTGACCACGAGTGGAAGTACCGCCCATTCCTGAGCCCTGACCTCTTCCTATTCTCTTTCTACTCTGGGTAGACCCCTTTGCAGGTTTTAGTGTACTTAAATCCATAATCTTAAAGAGCTTTAACTTCAACTAAATGAGTAACCTTAGCAATCATTCCTGCGATCTGAGGAGTAAGTTCCTTTTCTACAGAACGATTTATTTTTGCAAGGCCCAAAGCCTTAATTGTCGCCTTTTGAACTGCAGGACGACCTATTGTGCTTCTTATCTGTGTAATCTGAACTTTTGCCATCAGAATTATCCTTTGTAAACTTTTTCTAGTTCGACACCTCTTTGGTCAGCCACGGTGAACGCATCACGCATTTTTGTCAGAGCGTCAAAAGTTGCTTTTACCACGTTGTGTGGGTTTGACGAACCTTTTGACTTAGCCAAACAATCGTGAACGCCTGCACTCTCCAATACCGCACGCATCGCACCACCGGCAATTACACCTGTACCAGGTGCAGCTGGCTTAATCAAAACCCTGCCGCCGCTGAACTTACCGTTCGATTCGTGTGGAAGCGTTCCTTTCAATATCGGAACCTTAACAAGGTTCTTTTTAGCATCGTCGATACCTTTAGTGATTGCATCGGTTACTTCATTGGCTTTACCCAATCCGTAGCCTACCACTCCATTGCCATCACCTACTACTACGATAGCTGAAAAGCTAAAACGACGTCCACCCTTCACTACTTTCGCTACCCTGTTAATGGCAACTACTCGTTCTTTAAGATCTATTTCGGACGCTTTTACCGATTTTACGTTTGACTGTGTCATGTTCAATTAGAATTTAAGACCACCTTCTCTGGCTCCTTCAGCAAGTGCTTTTACACGTCCATGGTATGGGTAACCACCACGATCAAAAACACAAGTTGCCAAGCCGCTTTCCTTAGCCTTTTCAGCAATTTTCTTCCCAACCAATTTAGAAACATCATTGTTGATCTTTCCCTTCTGACCCACATCTTCTGAAGAAGATGCTGCGAGTGTGTGACCACTCAGGTCATCAATTAGTTGAGCATATATTCCCTTGTTGCTTTTGAAAACCGAAAGCCTGGGTCTGTCAGAAGTTCCGCTAATCTTGTTACGGATTCCTCTTTTTATTCTTAATCTTCTGTCTCCTTTACTGGTGGCCATCTTAATTATTTTTTAGCAGCAGTTTTACCAGCTTTTCTACGAACTTGCTCTCCCACAAAGCGAACACCTTTACCTTTGTAAGGCTCTACTTTTCTTAGTGATCTGATCTTGGCAGCAACTTGTCCAATAAGCTGTTTATCGATACTTTCTAGACTTATCGTTGGATTCTTACCTTTTGGAGTTTCAGTGTTCAACTTAACTTCATCTGGCAGAGCCAAAAATATATTGTGAGAGTAGCCAAGGTTTAATTCAAGAACGTTTCCCTGATGTGAGGCTTTATAACCTACACCTACCAGCTCCAGCTCTGCTTTGTAACCATTACTTACTCCCTCAACCATATTAGCGATCAAAGACCTGTACAAACCGTGCATAGCTTTATGACGCTTTTGTTCAGTTGGTCTTTCAACAACCAATTCTGATCCCTCCAATTTAACCTGGATGTCAGGATCTATATCTTGTGTTAACTGGCCTTTAGGTCCTTTAACCGTAACAACAGTTTTATCTATTGAAATGGTTACCCCGGCAGGCACAGTTACTGGTTTCTTTCCTATTCTTGACATGACATCAATATCTTAATAAACGTAACAAAGTACTTCTCCACCAATATTCTGTGTCCTGGCCTCTTTGTCTGTCATTACACCTCGTGAGGTTGAAATGATAGCTACACCCAAGCCATTAAGAACACGAGGAATTTTTTCAACGTGAGCATACTTACGCAAACCAGGCTTACTTATTCTCTCAAGAGATAAAATGGCGTTTTTCTTCGTAACAGCATTGTATTTCAACGCTATCTTGATAACACCTTGCTTATCATCTTCAACGAACTTGAAGTTCTGGATATATCCCTTATCCATTAGAACCTTGGTGATCTCCTTCTTGATGTTAGAAGCAGGAACCTCAACGATTCTGTGATTTGCTTTTATTGCATTTCTAACTCGTGTTAGATAATCTGCTATAGGATCTGTAACCATACAGTAAAATAATTAAGCCCTTTTTAACAGGGCTGCAAAGGTATAAATTATTTTCTTTCTTAACAATATGCCTTGGGCAAATAATTACCAGCTTGACTTGGTCACGCCTGGTATTTTACCATCAGAAGCCATCTCACGAAATGTTACACGAGAAATACCAAACTTCCTCATATATCCTTTTGGACGCCCCGTCAATTTACAACGGTTGTGAAGACGTACCGGAGAAGCGTTCTTGGGCAACTTATCCAGGCCGATGTAATCACCTGCTTCTTTAAGTGCCTTTCTTTTAGCAGCATACTTTGCTACCAAATGCTCTCTTTTTCTCTCCCGTGCTTTAACTGATTCTTTAGCCATGTTATTTATTTTTTGATGCGAATGGCATTCCAAATGCCTTCAGCAATTCATAACTCTCCTCATCACTATTTGCAGTAGTAACAAACGTGATATCCATACCAGATATCTTATTGATTTTGTCAATACTGATTTCAGGGAAAATGATCTGCTCCTTCACCCCTAATGTGTAGTTCCCTCTGCCGTCGAACCCACTGTCCTTGATACCTTTGAAGTCACGAACCCTTGGAAGGGCAATTGACATCAAACGGTCAAGAAACTCATACATCTTATCACCACGAAGCGTTACTCTCGCTCCGATTGGCATCCCTTCACGCAATTTGAAGTTAGATATAGATGTTTTGGCTTTGGTAGGAACTGCCTTCTGACCAGTGATAGTAGTAAGCTCTTCAACTCCTACATCCACAAGTTTCTTGTCAGCTACAGCTGCGCCAATACCCTTGTTTACTGTGATTTTGGTCAGTTTAGGAACCTGCATGATAGACTTGTACTGGAATTTCTCCATCAAGGCTTTCATGATCTCCTCCTGGTACTTCGTTTTTAATCTAGGACTAGCCATTGTTAATTACCTCCCCAGTTTTCTTTGCGTATCTTTGAAGCTTGCCGTTCTTGTCTTCTTTTCTCCCAACTCTCGTTGCATTTCCTGTTGACGGATCCACCACCATCAGGTTGCTCAAATGAATAGGAGCCTCTTTCTTTTCGATCCCGCCATTTGGGTTCTGAGCAGAAGGCTTTACGTGCTTCGTAATAATATTACATCCTTCAATAAAGGCCTTGCTATCGCCAGGCACTACTTCCAGCACCTTGCCAGTTTTTCCTCTACTGTTGCCGGCGATCACTTTTACAGTGTCACCCTTGCGGACATGTAGCTTATTAGGCTTTGAATTAGTTTTCATATGTTATAGTACTTCAGGCGCCAATGAAACGATTTTCATGAATTGTTTTTCACGAAGCTCTCTGGCAACAGGTCCGAAAATACGAGTTCCTCTTGGTTCGTCATTACCCGTCAATAACACAGCTGCGTTATCTTCAAATCTGATGTATGAACCATCTTTTCTTCTGATTTCCTTCTTGGTGCGTACAATGACGGCCTTGGAAACAGTACCTTTCTTCAAACTGCTTGAAGAAATGGAAGACTTAACGCTCACTACAATCTTATCTCCGATTGAAGCGTAACGCTTACCCGTTCCACCTAGCACACGTATACAAAGTACCTCTTTGGCACCGCTATTATCTGCAACAGATAACCTGGATTCCTGCTGTATCATCTTATTTTGCTCTTTCGATAATTTCTACCAATCTCCAACGCTTCCTTTTACTCATAGGTCTCGTTTCTGCTATGCGTACAGTATCACCAATGCCACACTCATCTTTCTCATCGTGTGCCAAAAACTTGGTTGTTTTACCTATGAACTTTCCATAGATAGGGTGCTTCACCTTACGAGAAACTGCCACCGTGATAGACTTATTCATCTTATCACTAACAACCTTTCCTGTTTTCTCTTTACGTAGATTTCTGGTCTCCATACTCCAATTATTTTGATAGCTCTCTTGAGTGTAGCTCGGTTTGAATCCTGGCAACAACCCTACGGTTGTGGCGGATCCTCATCGGATTTTCAACAGGAGTAACAGCATGGGCGAACTTCAACTTTTGAAGGCTCTCTTTCTCTGCTGCGAGTCGTGCGTTTAGCTCCTCTACAGAAAGCGACTTTAGCTCTGAATTTTTCATTGTATTGCAGCGTAATCTCTTCTGACAATAAATTTAGTTTTTATAGGAAGCTTCTGAGCCGCTAATCTTAGCGCTTCTTTAGCTGTCTCGATGGGCACACCACCAGCTTCGAACATAATAGTTCCTGGCTTTACGATGGCCACCCAGTACTCAGGTGCACCTTTACCTTTACCCATACGTACTTCTGCGGGCTTTTTGGTAATAGGCTTGTCGGGGAATATGCGGATCCAAACCTGACCCTCCCTTTTCATTGCCCTTGTAACGGCGATCCTCGATGCTTCAATCTGGCGTGAGGTAATAAAACCAGATTCCAATGACTTCAATCCAAAAGTTCCGAAAGAAAGTGTATGACCCCTTTGGGCAATACCTTTTACTCTTCCTTTTTGTTGCTTCCTGAATTTAGTTCTTTTAGGCTGTAACATTTGTCAGCTAATTAACTAGTTATTATTTTCTTTTACGTTTAGGAGCGCCGTCGCCGGGTCCACCTCTTCTTCTACCACCTCCATCACGTCTGTTGCCAGGGCCTCCACCAGAGTTACCACTGTTGGCGTCGTTTGTTATTCCTACGTTAGGGGAAAGGTCTCTTTTTCCGAACACCTCACCTTTGAATATCCAAACCTTGATGCCAATCTTACCGTAAACAGTCTGCGCTTCAGAAATTGCATAGTCAATATCAGCACGAAGTGTGTGTAGAGGAATTCTACCCTCCTTGTACATTTCAGTACGTGCCATTTCAGCACCGCCCAAACGTCCTGATACCTTTATCTTAATTCCCTGAGCTCCCACTCTCATTGCAGAAGCAATCGCTTGCTTCATGGCTCTTCTGTAAGAAATACGAGCCTGCAACTGTTGAGCAATTGACTCACCTACCAGAAGTGAATCAAGCTCTGGTCTTTTAATTTCGAATATATTTATCTGGATATCTTTTCCAGTTATCTTCTTCAGCTCTTCTTTGATCTTGTCGACTTCAGAACCACCTTTTCCAATAACAACGCCAGGACGAGCAGTGTGGATAGTAAGCGTTATCCGCTTAAGCGTACGCTCGATAACTATCTTAGCGATTCCACCCTTGGGAATCCTTGCAGTTATGTATTTTCTGATTTTGGTGTCTTCTACCAATTTGTCAGCAAAAGTTTTGCCTCCAAACCAGCTTGAATCCCATCCTTTAATGACTCCGAGTCTAAAACCGACTGGGTTTACCTTCTGTCCCATGCGTTTTACTTTTCTGTGTTTTCGGTTGCTTTTGTTTCAGGCGCTGTTGCCGCAGGTGCCAGGCTGTCCACAACCAATGTTACGTGGTTTGAACGCTTTCTTATCCTGTGAGCTCTACCCTGTGGTGCTGGTCTCAGTCTTTTCAACATCCGACCTGAATCAACAGATACGGCCTTCACATACAAATCAGCTTCCTCAAGTTTGGCATCTTCGTTGCCCTGCTGCCAGTTGGCAATAGCAGACAACAACAGTTTCTCCAAACGTGCAGCAGGATGCTTTGATTCATGCTTAAGTATAGTCAAAGCCTTATTTACACGTACGCCTCTGATAAGATCAACAACCAATCTCATTTTTCGTGGAGAGGTAGGAACGTTCTTCAACTTAGCTACTGCTTCCATATCCTTATCTTTTACCTTTATCTTTTTTGGCGATGTGACCCCTGAAATTCCTGGTTGGTGCAAATTCACCTAGCTTGTGACCCACCATGTTTTCAGTAACATACACTGGTATAAACTTGTTTCCGTTGTGAACCGCAAAGGTATGGCCAACGAAATCTGGTGAGATCATAGATCTTCTTGACCATGTTTTGATTACCGACTTCTTGCCAGCCTCGTTCATGGTTTCCACCTTGTTCTCCAGTCTGAAATCTATATATGGGCCTTTCTTAAGAGATCTAGCCATTACTTATTTCTTTTTATTAGAGATGATTAACTTATCAGAATACTTGTTCGGGCGACGTGTTTTCTTTCCTTTCGCCAACAGACCATTTCTAGATCTTGGATGACCACCAGAAGCTCTACCTTCACCACCACCCATCGGGTGATCGACAGGGTTCATTACAACACCACGAACTCTTGGGCGTCTTCCCAACCATCTGTTACGGCCAGCCTTACCAAGCACGACGTTCATGTGTTCGCCGTTAGATGCAGTTCCGACTGTTGCCATGCAGACTGCCAACACCATCCTCATCTCACCAGAAGGCAATTTGATAGTGGCATACTTTCCTTCACGGGCCAATAGTTGACCGTAAGCCCCAGCACTTCTTGCCATAGCTGCGCCCTTACCAGGCTTCAGTTCGATAGCATGAATGATTGTACCAAGAGGAATTTTCGACATTGGCAAGGCATTGCCTACTTCCGGAGCTACTGACTCCCCTGAAAACAAGGTTTGTCCTACCTGAATACCTTCAGGTGCCAGGATGTATCTTTTTTCGCCGTCAGCGTAAGCCAACAAAGCTATGAAAGCTGTTCTGTTTGGATCGTATTCGATTGACTTTACGGTAGCAGGAATATCATGCTTGTCACGCTTGAAATCAATCATACGGTACTTCTGCTTATGACCACCACCTAAGTAGCGCATAGTCATGCGACCTCCGGCGTTTCTGCCACCACTTTTCTTTCTGCTTGCCACCAATGACTTTTCAGGCACATTGGTTGTAATCATAGAATAGTCAGGCGCCATTCTGAAACGCTGGCCTGGTGTAATCGGTCTTAATTTTTTTACTGCCATTTTCCCGTTCCTTTATATTCCTGCGTAAAAATCAATTACTTCACCTTCGGCAACGGTCACAATGGCCTTCTTGTAGGCATCAGTTCTGCCTTCAAGCACACGTGACTTTGTATACCTGGTTTTTCTCTTTCCCTGATAGACCATGGTGTTGATATTTTCAACCTTCACACCATACATTTTCTCTATCTCCTTCTTTATCTCTACCTTATTGGCACCCTTCTTCACAACAAAGCCATACTTGCCTTTCTCGTTCATAGAAGACACCTTTTCAGTAACCAAGGGTTTTACTAATACGCTCATGGTCTTTAATTAAGAGTGTTTTCAACTGTTTGAATAGAGCTCTCAACGAAAACTACGTGATCAGCATGAAGCAGATCGTAGGTAGTAACGTCAGCTGCAAGGGCGACCTTTGATCTCTCCAGGTTCCTGCCTGACAAAACAATGTTTTTGTCTACTGCAGGCAACACCACAAGGGTCTTCTTATCAGCAAGCGCCAAAACTTCAAGCATCTTTATGAAGTCTTTTGTTTTAGGAGCGCTGAAAGTGAAATCTTCTATAACAGAAATCGATTCGCCTTTGGCCTTATAAGTCAATGCAGACTTACGGGCAAGTGCTTTTACTTTCTTGTTTAGCTTAAATCCGTACGTTCTGGGTCTTGGTCCGAATATACGACCACCACCAACAAAGACGGGCGATTTGATGCTACCTGCACGGGCAGTACCTGTTCCCTTTTGTTTCTTTATCTTTCTGGTTGACCCAGAAACTTCGTTACGCTCTTTAGACTTGTGAGTGCCCTGTCTCTGATTAGCTAGAAACTGCTTTACATCTAAATAGATAGCATGGTCATTAGGCTCGATTGCAAATACAGCATCTGAGAGACTAACTTTCCTTCCGGTGTCTTCACCGGTATATTTTTTTACAACTAGTTCCATGTTACTTCTCTAGGATTACGTATGAGTTCTTAGCACCTGGAACGGAGCCACTGACTACAATTAAATTCTTCTCCGGCATGATCTTCATGATCTGAAGGTTAATCACCTTCACTCTGTCACCACCTGTTCTTCCGGCCATTCTAATGCCTTTGAAAACCCTTGATGGAAACGAACATGCACCGATGGAACCGGGAGCACGAAGTCTGTTGTGCTGACCGTGAGTTGCCTCGCCAACACCAGCGAAACCGTGGCGCTTAACAACACCCTGGAAGCCTTTTCCTTTTGATGTTCCGATTGCATCAAGAAACTCGGCCTCTTTGAATACTTCGCCGACCATGATCTTGTCCCCTATCTTCACCTGGCCTTCGAATTCCTCACGGAAGTCACGAAACTCAACTACCTTCTTTTTAGGAGTAGTTTTAGCCTTAGCAAAGTGGCCTTTAAGGGCCTTAGGAGTGTTCTTATCCTTCCGTTCGTCATAAGACAACTGGATAGCCTTGTAGCCATCAGTAGCCTCATTCTTCACTTGGGTAACAACGCAGGGACCAGCCTCTATCACCGTGCATGCAACGTTACGTCCATCGGCACCGTAGATACTAGTCATTCCAATTTTTTTTCCAATAATTCCTGACATCGTATTGGTTATAAGTTCTTTATCAACGTTTTCGGCGTTTATCCGCCAAAAAGGACTGCAAAGATAGTAATTTGCTCTGTCCTACAAAACTGTTAACTCTAAATTTTTAAAATATCTATGCACAAAAAAAGAACCAATAACTCTGATCATTATTGGTTCTTTACGAAACAATACTATTAAAGGTCAGACCTTAATTTCAACGTCGACACCGCTTGGCAATTCAAGCTTCATCAAAGCGTCTACTGTTTTTGTACTGTTTGAATAAATATCTACCAGGCGCTTGTAAGTACAAAGCTGGAATTGCTCTCTTGACTTCTTGTTCACGTGGGGTGAACGAAGCACAGTAAAGATTTCCTTTTCTGTAGGCAACGGAATTGGACCGCTAACTATAGCACCTGTCGTCTTTACGGCTCTTACGATCTTTTCAGATGACTTGTCAACTAAATTGTGGTCGTAAGACTTAAGTTTGATTCTTATTTTCTGTGTCATGATTTTCTTATTTGGCAGCTGCACCTTTAGTTTTTGTAATCACGGCGTCGGCTATATTCTGAGGCACCTGATCATAATGTGCGAATGTCAAAGAGGCAGTCGCTCTTCCTGAACTCATTGTACGAAGATCAGTTACGTAGCCGAAAAGTTCCGAAAGAGGAACATCTGCTTTGATTACAGACGAAGTACCTTTGGTATCCATACCTTTCATGATACCTCTCCTTCTGTTCAAGTCACCTGTCAAAGGGCCTGTATACTCATCAGGAGTAACTACTTCAACAGCCATTATCGGCTCAAGCAATACTGGCTTAGCCTTTCTTGCGGCTTCTCTGAAACCAATTCTTGCTGCCATTTCAAATGAAAGTGCGTCAGAATCCACATCGTGGAACGATCCGTGGAATAGCCTCACCTTCATTGTATCGATAGGGTATCCAGCCAGCGGGCCGTTTTTCATCGAGTCAGCAAAACCTTTCTGCACGGCTGGGATGAATTCTCTTGGAATTACACCACCCACAATAGCATTTACAAACTGCAGGCCGTCAGCTGCGTGATCTTCATCTTTTGGCCCAAGCTCAAACACAATATCCGCAAATTTACCACGACCACCGGTCTGCTTCTTATAGACCTCCTTGTGCTCAACTGTGGCTCTAAGTGCTTCTTTGTAAGCCACCTGAGGAGCACCCTGATTAATTTCAACCTTAAATTCTCTCTTGAGACGGTCGATGATGATTTCAAGGTGGAGCTCGCCCATACCTCTAAGGATTGTTTGACCTGTTTCCTCGTCGGTATTTACCTGAAGGGTTGGATCTTCCTCAATAAGTTTGGCAATGGCCATTCCGAGTTTATCAACGTCTGCCTGAGTTTTAGGCTCAATGGCATAGCCAATAACCGGCTCAGGGAACACCATAGACTCAAGCACTATCTTGTGCTTTTCATCACAAAGTGTGTCACCAGTTTTAATATCTTTGAACCCAACTACAGCGCCAATATCACCAGCGTGAAGCCTTTCGATTTGGTTCTGCTTGTTGGCGTGCATCTGGAATATTCTGGATATCCTCTCTTTGTTACCCGACCTCGTATTGTAAACATAAGAACCAGACTCAAGCATGCCCGAGTAAGACCTTACAAAACACAGGCGGCCTACAAAAGGGTCAGTAGCAATTTTAAACGCCAAGCCCGCAAAAGGTTCTGAAACAGCAGGTTTTCTTGAAACCTCAGCATCGGTATCGGGGTTGATCCCTTTAATGCTTTCTCTGTCCATCGGTGAAGGAAGAAGTTCCATCACATAGTTAAGCATTGTCTGAACGCCTTTATTCTTGAAAGCAGATCCGCAAAGCATTGGCACAAAAGCCAAGTCTACAGTAGCAGCTCTAAGTGCCTTTACAACTTCGTCTCTTGTAATAGACTCAGGATCTTCAAAATACTTTTCTAACAAAGATTCGTCGTACTCAGCAACTGCCTCTAGCAAATGCTCTCTGTACTCCTTCACTTCATCCTTCATATCTTCAGGAATCGGCACTTCGCTAAATGTCATTCCGAAGTCATCCTCGTTCCACACCATGGCGATGTTTTCAACAAGGTCGACAACACCTTTGAATTTCTCCTCAGATCCGATAGGCAACTGAAGCGGAACTGCTTTAGTACCCAATCTTTCTTTCACTTGCTTACAAACGGCAAGGAAGTCGGCGCCGGAGCGATCCATTTTGTTGACGAATCCAAGACGGGCAACTTTGTAATTGTCAGCCAGGCGCCAGTTAGTTTCTGACTGAGGCTCAACACCATCAACCGCACTAAACAAAAACACCAAACCGTCCAATACCCTCAAAGACCTGTTTACTTCCACAGTGAAATCCACGTGGCCAGGGGTGTCTATAATGTTAATGTGATAATCGTCTCCTTTATATTTCCAGAAAACAGTAGTAGCAGCGGAAGTAATAGTAATACCCCTCTCCTGCTCTTGCTCCATCCAGTCCATAGTGGCAGCACCATCATGAACTTCTCCTATTTTATGGTTGACACCTGTATAAAAGAGTATACGCTCTGTTGTTGTTGTTTTACCAGCATCAATATGAGCAGCAATACCAATGTTACGGGTGAATCTAAGATCTCTTGCCATTACGCCTTTTCAATTAAAATCTAAAGTGGGAGAAAGCTTTATTTGCATCAGCCATACGGTGAGTATCATCCTTTTTCTTCACAGCAGCGCCTTCGCCTTTGGAAGCAGCGATGATTTCGCCGGCCAATTTATCAGTCATAGTTTTTTCACCACGAGTTCTGGCGTATTTAATAAGCCACTTAATTCCCAAAGAGACCTTTCTCTCTGGACGTACCTCCAAAGGAACCTGAAAAGTAGCACCACCTACACGGCGGCTTTTTACTTCAACAGCAGGAGTTACGTTGTTAAGCGCCTTTTTCCACACTTCAAGACCATCTTCGCTTGTCTTCTTACTAACAGCCTCAATGGCGTCGTAGAAAATGGAATAAGAAACGCTTTTCTTCCCGCTAAGCATTAAATTATTCACAAATTTGGTTACCAAAGTATCCCCAAACTTAGGGTCAGGGAGGATGTATCTTTTCTTAGGTTTTGCCTTTCTCATTGCGATTAATTATTTCTTTTTAGGTCTCTTAGCACCATACTTAGAACGACTCTGGAGTCTTCCTGTTACTCCAGCGGTATCAAGGGCACCTCTAACGATGTGATACCTTACACCAGGAAGGTCTTTTACTCTACCACCTCTGATAAGCACAATTGAGTGCTCCTGAAGGTTGTGACCTTCACCAGGTATGTAGGCGTTCACTTCCTTACTGTTGGTAAGACGAACCCTGGCTACTTTACGCATGGCAGAGTTTGGCTTTTTAGGAGTGGTAGTGTAAACCCTTGTGCACACGCCTCTTCTTTGAGGACATGAATCAAGAGCAGGTGACTTGGATTTCCATGTCACGGCCGTTCTACCTTTTCTTACTAATTGCTGTATAGTGGGCATTTAGACTGTATTTTTCTGTGTTCCAAAAAATGGAACGCAAAGATATGGATTTATAATTTTTAGTGCAAAGAATTGATGGCGAATAATTATTCAACTATGCTTCACCAACTGTGCCTCCAAAATTCATTGGAAACTTGGGTAGCTCATTGGTTGTTTTAATTGTGCCAAAGGTATCTTCGTATTTTCGGACATTTTCCTCCAAAGCAGCCAGGAGACGCCTGGCATGCTCTGGAGTAATGACAATTCTCGATTTAACCTTTGCCTTTGGTACACCAGGCATCAGTCTTATAAAATCTATAACGAATTCACTATTTGAGTGAGCAATCATGGCTAGGTTAGCATAAACGCCTTCAGCAATCTCTTCTGAAAGCTCTATGTTAATCTGATTAGGATTCTTTTTAGGGTCCTTTTCTTCTTTTGCCATAACTACTTACTTGCTGACCTCGAAAGATCTTTCCTCAGTTTGTTGCTCTCTGTCTCTATCCCTAGCGGTCAGTGCCTCGTATTCTTCCTTGGAACCAACCACGTCCCTTTGGAAATTACGTCTTCCTGTACCGGCTGGAATCAGATGGCCTACGATTACGTTTTCCTTAAGCCCCTTCAGGTGATCGGCCTTGCCTCGGATAGAGGCTTCGCTCAATACTTTGGTAGTCTCCTGGAAAGAAGCAGCTGATATGAAACTTTCTGTATCCAACGACGCCTGGGTAATCCCTTGAAGCGATGGCTTGGAAACAGCAGGTTCAGCGCTACGTACTTCGACGATCTTAAGGTCACGTCTCTTCAGGCTGGAATTCTCATCTCTCAGCCTGCGAGAAGAAATGATTTGACCTGGCTTAAGATTCTCCGAATCACCAGCGTCCATCACTACTTTCTTGTCAAGAATGTTATCGTTCTCCTCACGGAAAGCAAACTTGTCGCAAGTTTGTCCAGGTAGGAAACTAGTGTCTCCCGGATCCAGAATCACAACTTTCTGCATCATTTGGCTCACTATGGCCTCAATATGCTTATCGTTGATCTTCACACCCTGCAGACGATATACTTCCTGTATTTCGTTTACAAGATACTCCTGAACAGCTGTAGGTCCTTTGATAGAAAGAATATCTGCAGGTGTAATGGCACCATCAGACAAGGCATCGCCAGCTCTCACAAAGTCGTTGTCCTGAACAAGGATGTGCTTGGAAAGTGAAACCAGGTAACGCTTCTTCACTCCGTCCTTAGACTCGATGTAGATTTCACGGTTACCACGCTTGATGCCTCCATAAGTTACCACACCGTCGATCTCACTCACCACAGCCGGGTTGGAAGGGTTACGTGCTTCAAACAATTCCGTTACCCTTGGCAGACCACCGGTGATATCTCTTGACTTAGAAGTCATACGAGGTATCTTAGACAGAATCTGTCCAGCTTTCACCTTCTGGCCTTTTTCAACCGCCAAGTGAGCGCCTACCGGAATGTTATAACCTTTCGACTCGTCTCCCTTTCCATTGACAACAATGGCAGGGTTCTTCGTCTTATCTTTTGTATCAATGATTACTTTCTCTCTGTGACCTGTTTGCTCATCAGACTCCTCTTTGAAAGTAATGCCTTCTTCAATAGCATCGAAATCGATAGTACCATCGAATTCTGAGAGAATTACAGCATTATAAGGATCCCAGAAACAAAGCTCCTGGCCTTTTTCTATCTTCTCTCCGTCTTTCACCTTAAGGAATGCACCATAAGGAACGTGGTTACTGATGAATATTTTATCAGATTTCGGATCCTTTATTTTCATTTCACCGGAACGCCCCATCACCACATTGATGCTTTCTCCTTCATCATTGGTAGTTTTCACTGAACGTAGCCCTTCGAATTCAACGATACCGTCAAACTTAGCCCTTATGCTGGCATCCACTGCAATGTTGGACGCCGTACCACCCACGTGGAAGGTACGTAGTGTCAACTGTGTACCAGGCTCACCAATCGACTGAGCGGCGATTACGCCAACAGCCTCCCCTATCTCTACCATGCGGCCAGAGGCAAGGTTGCGACCGTAACACTTGGCACAAGCTCCCAGGCGGGTCTCGCAAGTAAGCACTGAGCGAATTTCTACTTCTTCAATGCTGGTAGCATCAATTCTGGCTGCCAACTCCTCAGTTACTTCATCACCTGCTGACACGATAAGTTCATCAGTGATCGGATCAAATACATCATGTACTGTCACCCGACCAAGAATTCTCTCAGATAAAGGCTCCACTACATCTTCGTTATCTTTCAAGGCAGTAACAACGATACCTCTCAGTGTGCCACAGTCGTCTTCATTGATCACGACATCCTGCGCCACGTCCACGAGACGACGGGTAAGGTAGCCCGCATCAGCCGTTTTAAGGGCAGTATCGGCAAGACCCTTACGAGCACCGTGGGTAGAGATAAAGTACTCGATTACGTCCAGACCTTCCTTAAAGTTAGAAAGAATCGGGTTTTCGATGATTTCACCAACAGAACCCTGAAGGTTCTTTTGGGGCTTAGCCATCAAACCACGCATACCACCTAGCTGCCGAATCTGCTCACGAGATCCACGAGCACCTGAGTGCATCATCATGTAGATCGAGTTGAATCCCTGATCGTCTTCTTCCAGTTGCTTAAGAAGTGTGCCTGTCAACTGAGAGTTGATACGAGTCCAGATGTCAATTACCTGGTTGTAACGTTCGTTATCTGTGATAAGACCCATCAGGTAGTTATTCCAAACCACGTCTACTTCTGCTTTCGCAGTTTCGATCATCGTTTCCTTCTCCTCAGGAATCTTGATATCATTCAAACCGATAGACAGACCACCGATGTATGCAGACTTAAAGCCAAGCTCTTTGATATCATCAAGGAACTTAGCAGTTCTCGCCATACCAGTGATTTTGAACACGGTACCGATGATCAACTGTAGTTTCTTCTTGGTCAGAAGCTCATCCACATAGCCGACTTCTTCAGGAACGTTCTGGTTGAAAATAACTCGTCCAGCTACTGTTTCGATGATTTTGGTTTCAAGCTCATTGTTCTCGTTAAGAACTTTTGTTCTCACTTTGATATAGGCATGCTTCGAAAGTCTCTCCTCGTTTATAGCGATGATAACTTCTTCGGCATTATAAAAGGTTCTACCTTCTCCCATTACAGGATGATCCTTGGTAGACTTCCGGCCTTTGGTGATGTAGTACAGACCCAATACCATGTCCTGAGAAGGCACCGCAATAGGAGCACCATTGGCAGGGTTCATAATATTGTGAGAAGCAAGCATCAGCGTTGACGCCTCAAGAATTGCTTCGTGGCCAAGTGGCACGTGAACGGCCATTTGGTCACCGTCAAAGTCAGCGTTGAAGGCAGTACAAACCAGCGGGTGAAGCTGAATCGCTTTTCCTTCTATCAACTTAGGCTGGAAGGCCTGTATACCTAACCTGTGCAGCGTTGGAGCACGGTTAAGGAGCACAGGATGTCCTTTCAATACGTTTTCAAGAATATCCCAAACAACCGGATCCTTACGATCGACGATTTTCTTGGCAGACTTAACAGTCTTTACAATACCTCTTTCAATCAGTTTCCTGATAATGAATGGTTTGAAAAGCTCAGCAGCCATATCCTTAGGCAGACCGCACTCATGCATTTTCAACTCCGGCCCTACCACAATTACTGAACGACCAGAGTAGTCAACCCTTTTACCGAGAAGGTTTTGACGGAAACGGCCCTGCTTTCCTTTCAGCATGTCTGAAAGTGACTTCAAAGCTCTATTACCATCCGAACGCACAGCGTTCACTTTTCTTGAGTTGTCAAATAATGAGTCAACCGCTTCCTGAAGCATTCTCTTCTCGTTACGAAGGATTACTTCCGGTGCTTTGATATCAATAAGTCTCTTCAGACGATTGTTTCTGATGATTACCCTTCTGTACAAGTCGTTCAAGTCAGAAGTAGCGAATCTACCACCATCCAACGGAACCAAAGGACGCAATTCAGGTGGAATAACCGGCACCATACGGATCACCATCCACTCTGGGCGGTTTTCAATACGGGTGCGAGCATCTCTGAATGCTTCAACCACTTTCAGCCTTTTTAAGGCTTCCGCCTTACGCTGCTGAGAAGTATCGGTTGATGCCTGGTGGCGAAGATCGTATGAAAGTGAGTCAAGCTCAATTCTTGAAAGAAGCATTTCCAATCCTTCCGCACCCATCTTAGCGATGAACTTATTAGGATCAGAATCGTCAAGACTTTGGTTCTCTCTAGGAATTTTATCGAGAATATCGAGGTATTCGTCTTCTGTAAGGAAGTCGAGGTAGTTGATACCATCCTCAGCTTTCAAACCTGGCTGAATAACTACATATCTCTCATAATAGATGATCTGATCCAGCTTTTTGGTCGGAAGACCAAGCAGATAACCGATCTTATTTGGAAGAGAGCGGAAATACCAGATATGAGCAACAGGCACTACCAGTTCAATATGGCCCATGCGCTCACGGCGTACTTTCTTCTCTGTTACCTCTACACCACAGCGGTCGCAGATAATCCCTTTATAACGTATTCTTTTATACTTACCACAGTGACATTCCCAGTCTTTTACAGGTCCGAAAATTCTTTCGCAGAAAAGACCACCCATTTCAGGCTTATAGGTTCTATAGTTGATGGTTTCGGGTTGTGTAACCTCACCATGAGAGCTCTCCAGAATAGATTCAGGAGACGCCAAACTAATAGTAACCTTAGAGAAGTCGCTTGTAATTTTCTTATTTTTTCTGAACGCCATAATGTTATTTATATATGGTTGAGGGGCCTAAGCCCCTTGGGATTTTTTAGTCAAGAGTGATTTCAAGTGCCAAACCACGGAGTTCGTGAACCAATACGTTGAATGATTCCGGAATTCCAGGCTTCTGCATGTTCTCACCTTTCACTATCGCCTCATATGCTTTGGCACGGCCAACAACATCATCGGACTTAATGGTAAGGATTTCCTGAAGGATGTTGGATGCACCAAATGCTTCAAGTGCCCAAACTTCCATTTCACCAAATCGCTGACCACCAAACTGTGCCTTACCACCAAGCGGCTGCTGGGTAATAAGAGAGTAAGGTCCGATTGAACGAGCGTGCATTTTGTCATCAACGAGGTGACCAAGTTTCAGCACATAAATCACACCGACTGTAACAGGCTGATCGAAACGAACACCGGTAAGACCATCGGTCAGGTAAGTTCTACCAAAATCAGGCAAACCTGCCTCCTTCAACTCTGCTGCTACCTGCTCCATTGAAGCGCCGTCAAAAATTGGAGTGGCATACTTGCGACCCAACTTCAAACCTGCCCAACCAAGTACAGTTTCGTATATCTGACCAATGTTCATACGAGAAGGTACACCCAGTGGGTTAAGAACCACGTCAACTGGTGTTCCGTCCTCTGTAAACGGCATATCCTCTTCACGAACGATCTTTGCAACCACCCCTTTGTTACCGTGACGACCGGCCATTTTATCACCTACTTTCAGCTTACGCTTCTTAGCCACGTAAACCTTGGCAAGCTGAACGATGCCAGCAGGCAGTTCATCACCAACCTCAAGAGTGAATCTTGCTCTCTTGAAATCACCGGCAACTTCATTCCTTGCCTTCATGTAGTTCTTGACCAGCTTTACGATGTTCTCATTTACATGAGCATCTGTTGTCCAGTTATCAAGATTTACATCGGAAATCAGGTTAGCCTCCTCGGGAACGTTGTAGTTACTTTCGTCTCTGTAAACGTTCTTAGGTGGGAACAGATTCTCATCGATGTTACGACCATTGAATTTCACCCCTTTGGAGATCAATTCATCACCGAACTTATGCTTAACACCTTGCGACGTCTTGCCTTCAAGAAGCGTAGTCAGTTTCTTCACCATTCGGTTACGAAGCTCAAGAAGTTGATTGGAATACTTACTCTTAAGTACTTCCACTTCTTTCTTAGACTTGCTTCTAAGGTCTTTGTCCTTCTTGGGGCGAGAGAATAACTTGGTGTCAATAACAACACCTCTTAGCGATGGTGAAGCTTTCAAAGAAGCATCTTTCACATCACCAGCTTTGTCGCCGAAGATTGCTCTAAGGAGTTTCTCTTCAGGAGTTGGATCTGTTTCTCCCTTAGGTGTGATCTTACCAATAAGGATATCGCCTTCTTTTACGTCTGCACCAATCCTGATAATACCGTTTTCGTCAAGGTTTTTAACAGCCTCTTCGCTAACGTTAGGGATTTCAGAAGTAAGTTCTTCCTCACCACGTTTCGTGTCTCTTACTTCCAACTCAAACTCTTCAATGTGAATAGAAGTGAATATATCGTCACGAACTACTTTCTCAGAGATTACAATTGCATCCTCGAAGTTGTATCCCTGCCATGGCATGAATGCCACCTGAAGGTTTCGACCAAGAGCCAACTCGCCCTGTTCTGTCGCAAATCCTTCGCAGAGTATCTGACCAGTGACCACCTTCTGCCCTTTGAAAACAATAGGCTTCAGGTTGATACAAGTGTCCTGGTTAGTTCTTCTGAACTTTATAAGGTTGTATTCTACGTTTTCGTTGTCGAAGCTGATTAGTTCGCCCTCGTCGTCTCTATCGTATCTAACAACTATTTTCTTAGCATCTACAAAAACAACCTCGCCATTTCCTTCGGCTGTCACCAGCGTTCTTGAGTCTTTTGCAATTCTTCCTTCGAGTCCGGTACCAACAATTGGAGCCTGTGGACGAAGAAGTGGAACTGCCTGGCGTTGCATGTTTGATCCCATCAAAGCACGGTTTGCATCATCATGCTCAAGGAATGGAATCATTGACGCCGCAACAGAAACAATCTGGTTAGGAGCAATGTCCATGTACTTCAGCGTAGGTGGTTCCACAACAGGGAAGTCACCTTCAAAACGAGCCTTTACTTTGTCGTTCAGATACTTACCCTTGTCATCAATTGGCGCATTGGCCTGGGCAATATAATGCGTATCTTCTTCCTCGGCTGTAAGGTAGAACACGTCGTTTCCAACGATACCCCCCTCTACCATCCGGTAAGGCGTCTCGATGAATCCCATGCTGTTTACTTTCGCATGCACACACAAGGAAGAGATAAGACCAATGTTTGGTCCTTCCGGTGTTTCAATGGTACAAAGGCGACCGTAGTGAGTATAGTGTACGTCACGAACCTCGAAACCGGCACGCTCTCTTGACAAACCGCCTGGCCCGAGGGCAGACATCCTTCTTTTGTGAGTGATCTCAGCAAGAGGATTGGTTTGGTCCATAAACTGCGAAAGCTGATTGGTACCAAAGAACGAGTTGATAACTGAAGACAGCGTTCTGGCGTTGATCAAATCAACAGGCTTGAAGTCCTCATTGTCACGCACGTTCATTCTTTCCTTGATGGTACGGGCCATACGGGCCAAACCAACAGAGAACTGGCTGTACAACTGCTCACCTACCGTTCTAACACGACGATTAGAAAGGTGGTCAATATCATCAACTACAGCTTTGGAGTTGATCAATCCGATCAGGTACTTCACAATCCTAACAATGTCCTCGGTTGTTAACACCCGAACGTCGAAAGATATATCGAGACCTAGTTTCTTGTTGATTCTGTAACGACCTACTTCACCAAGGTCATAACGCTTGTCACTGAAGAACAAACTCTGGATAATATCTCTGGCTGTTTGTTCATCAGGCGCCTCTGTATTTCTAAGCTGGCGATAGATTTGCTCCACTGCTTCTTTCTCAGAGTTAGAATTATCCTTCTGAAGCGTGTTATATATAATAGCGTAATCTGTCACGTTCACATCTTCCCTGTGCAGGATGATCGACTTAGTGCCGGACTCCAATATCGTGTCAAGGTCTTCTTCTCCTATGATAGAATCTCTTTCGAGAACAATCTCATTTCTGTCGATAGAAACAACCTCACCTGTATCTTCATCCACAAAGTCCTCCGTCCAGGTACGTAGCACCCTGGCGGCCAACTTTCTGCCGACAATTTTCTTCAGGTTCTTCTGATTGGCTTCGACTTCTTCAGACAGACCGAAAAGGTCCAGAATGTCTTTATCAGTACCGTATCCAATGGCTCTCAAAAGAGTGGTCACCGGGAACTTCTTTTTCCTGTCAATGTAAGAGTACATGACGTTATTCACGTCAGTGGCAAACTCTATCCAGGAACCTTTAAAAGGTATGATCCTGGCAGAATAAAGCTTGGTACCGTTAGTGTGCTTACTCTGAGCAAAGAAAACGCCTGGTGATCTGTGAAGCTGAGAAACGATAACACGCTCAGCACCATTGATCACGAAGGAGCCTTTCTCCGTCATGTAAGGAATATTTCCAAGGAAAACCTCTTGCTCAATCGTCTCGAAGTCCTCATTGTCTGCATCGTTGCAGGAAAGTCTTAATTTCGCTTTAAGCGGAACCGAATAGGTAAGACCTCTGTCGATACTCTCGTCTACAGAATACTTTGGAGGATCTACAGTATAGTCAATGAATTCAAGAACGAAATTCTCTCTTGAGTCAGAAATAGGGAAGTTTTCAGCGAATACTTTGAAAAGTCCTTCCTGGATTCTCTTTTCTGCAGGCGTCTCCAATTGGAAAAAGTCTTTGAAAGACTGGAGTTGCACATCAAGAAAATCAGGATAATCTATTACTGGCTTAATGGAAGAGAAATTGATTCTTTCGGATGTCTTTTTATTAGCCAAAGCTTTAAAGATTTAGTTCTTAATAGAAGGATAAACCCTGTTGTAAATTTCTTCCTGTAGCTAAATTAGCACAAACAGGAAAAGACCTGACGCACTAGCCAGGTCTATTATCTTGGAGCCACCACCTAAAAGTGGCAAAGTAAATTATTTCAATTCTACTTCAGCTCCAGCTTCTTCCAGTTGCTTCTTAAGGGCTTCAGCCTCATCTTTAGCAACGCCTTCTTTCACTGCCTTAGGAGCACCATCAACTAGTTCTTTAGCTTCTTTCAAGCCAAGTCCAGTAAGGTCCTTCACAAGCTTAACAACTGCAAGCTTAGCAGCTCCCGCTGACTTAAGGATAACATCAAATGAGTTCTTCTCTTCTGCAGCGGCGTCTCCACCACCTGCAGCAGCACCACCTGCAACTGCTACCGGAGCTGCAGCAGCGGCTGGCTCAATGCCATACTCATCTTTAAGAATTGCCGCAAGTTCGTTAACTTCTTTTACAGAAAGATTAACCAGTTGCTCTGCGAATGCTTTCAAATCTGCCATTTTTGAAAATAATTAAATTGTTTCTACGTTCGTTTATGATTCTTTTTCTGACAGGGTCTTTACGATACCTGCCAGTTTGTGCTGACCACTCTGAAGAGCGCCAATCACGTTTTTGGCCGGAGATTGGAGCAATCCAATTACCTCTCCGATCAGTTCGGACTTAGACTTCAAGCTAATAAGCATGTCAAGATGCTGTTCGCCGATGAATAAATCCTTTTCTATGGAAGCAGCCTTTAATTTAGGTCGACTCTCTTTATCAGCTTTTTTGAAGTCTTTGATAAGTTTTGCAGGAGCCTTTGCGTCTTCTTTTGAGAAAAGAACGCCTGAAAATCCTTTCAAAGCTGTGTCATTGAGTGGTGAAAAATCACCTTCAAGTGACTCGAGTGCCTTTCTGATAAGTGAATTCTTGATTACACGGTATTCAACGCCGCTATCAAAGCACTTACCTCTGAAGTTGTTCACTTCAGCAACGGAAAGACCGGAAGCATCAGTAATATAGAAGTGACCATTGTTGGAAAACTTCTCTTTCAGCTCTTCAATGAGCACTGCCTTATCTTCTCTTGTCATGATTAAATCCCTCCTATCGTATTTTTATCAATAGTGATGCCTGCACTCATGGTGCTTGAAAGGTGGATACTTTTGAAGTACGTGCCTTTAGAAGAACTTGGCTTCAACCGAGCAATAGTCTGGATCATCTCCATCGCATTGTCCCTGATCTGATCGGCTGGGAAAGACACCTTGCCAATGCTGGCATGGATGATACCGGTTTTGTCAACTTTAAAGTCGATTTTACCAGCTTTCACTTCCTTTACCGCTTTTCCAACATCCAAAGTAACGGTACCTGATTTAGGGTTAGGCATCAAACCACGTGGTCCCAGCACTCTTCCCAATTTACCCACTTTAGCCATCACGGTTGGCATGGTAACGATTACATCGATATCAGTCCAACCACCTTCAATTTTCTTAATGTAGTCATCAAGACCAACGAAGTCGGCACCTGCGTCCTTTGCTTCCTGCTCTTTGTCAGGCGTGCAAAGCACCAATACCTTTACCTCTTTACCGATACCATGTGGCAGGGCAACTACGCCTCTTACCATTTGGTCAGCCTTACGAGGGTCTACTCCAAGTCTGATGTCGAGATCAACAGAAGCATCGAACTTAGTGAAGGTGATGTCCTTTACCAGTTTGGCAGCGTCATCAACGCCATACTCCTTGCTGGCATCTATTTTGGCCGCAACGGCCTTTTGATTCTTAGTAAGCTTTGCCATTTCTCTCTGATTAATTATCCCAAGGAGCAGCTCCTGTTACCCTAACACCCATGCTTCTTGCAGTACCGGCTACCATTTTCATAGCAGACTCTACGGTAAATGCGTTTAGGTCAGGCATCTTAGTTTCAGCAATTTGCTTTACCTGATCCCATGTAACTGATCCTACTTTGTCCCTGTTGGGTTCAGCAGATCCCTTCTTAACCTTTGAAGCCTCCATTATCAACACTGGCGCAGGAGGCGTCTTGATTACAAAGTCAAAAGATTTGTCGGTATAGATGGTTACTAATACCGGAAGAACCATACCTTGCTTTTCCTGCGTTCTAGCATTAAACTGCTTGCAGAACTCCATTATGTTAAGACCCTTGCTACCTAAAGCCGGACCAATCGGGGGTGCAGGGTTGGCTTGTCCACCACGCACTTGAAGTTTCAAGTACCCGCTAATTTCTTTAGCCATTTTATTAATCCTGTTTTTCTACCTGGAAATAATTCAATTCAACTGGTGTGTTCCGGCCAAATATTTTCACCATCACATTAAGCTTTCTTCTTTCTTCGAATACTTCCTCAACCGTTCCTGTGAAACCACTAAATGGCCCATCCATCACCTTCACTATTTCACCTACTATAAAAGGTGTATCTAATTTCTCTTCGGCTTCATCCATTTCGTCTACTTTTCCAAGTATCCGGTTCACTTCATTCTGCCTTAGAGGTACTGGTGCTTTCGTTTTGTCTCTGGAACCCAGAAACCCTATTACACCAGGGATATTCGTTATTGTGTGAAGTATTTCTCCATGCGAAAGGTCGGCGGCGATGATGATGTAACCGGGAAAAAAGTTACGCTCTCTTACTCGCTTTTTACCATTACGCATTTCGTATACTTTCTCGGACGGAATTAAAACCTGAGGAATCGTTTCCTCCAGATTTTGTCTGGTAATCTCAGTCTCCAGGTAGGTCTTGACTTTCTTCTCCTGCCCGCTTACCGCTCTTACCACGTACCAATTAATTTCTCCCATCCTTCACTATATTTATACTGCCTATTAAAAGGCGTTATAAAACCATTTCAATGCGTTTTCAAACGCCAAATCTACAACACCGATGAACAAAGCAAATATTAGTGATGCCACCAACACCAGCACGGAGCTACCCTGAAGTTCAGAGTATTTAGGCCAAGTTACCTTGGTCCTCATCTCGTCATAAGACTCCTTTACGAACGCAACCAGTTTATTCATATATTCTTCCGGTTTTTATAGCACGGGTGGAGAGATTCGAACTCCCATCAACGGTTTTGGAGACCGCTATTCTACCCTTGAACTACACCCGTTTAACGAATGCAGCCCGAAAAACGGACTGCAAAGGTATGATAATGTTTTATTATATGCAAATGCGTTTCACCATTAAGATGAAACGCATTCAGCTATTTAAAAACTTAGTCAAGAATTTCAGTCACCTGACCAGAACCAACGGTTCTGCCACCTTCTCTGATGGCGAATCTTAGACCTTTCTCAAGAGCAACCGGGTTAAGCAATTTCACCTCGATAGTGATGTTATCACCTGGCATTACCATTTCTACGTTTGCAGGAAGAGTAATCTCACCAGTTACGTCAGTAGTTCTCAAGTAGAACTGAGGTCTGTATCTGTTGAAGAAAGGAGTGTGACGTCCACCTTCTTCTTTAGAAAGAACGTAAACTTCGGCCTTGAAGTGAGCGTGAGGCTTCACAGAACCTGGCTTACAGATGATCATACCACGACGGATTTGAGACTTCTCAATACCTCTAAGTAGCAGACCTACGTTGTCACCAGCTTCACCTCTATCCAAAATCTTACGGAACATCTCAACACCAGTGATGGTAGACTTAAGACCTTCAGCACCCATACCAATGATGTCAACTGCATCACCTGTGTTGGTTACACCTCTTTCAATTCTACCAGTGGCAACTGTACCACGACCAGTAATTGAGAACACGTCTTCAACAGGCATAAGGAAATCCTTGTCGATCGCTCTTTCAGGAAGTGGAATGTGCTCATCAACAGCGTTCATAAGCTCTTCTACTTTAGCTACCCACTTAGCTTCACCGTTAAGTGCGCCTAGAGCCGATCCCTGAATAACAGGAATAGTATCGCCTGGGAAGTCGTAGTAAGTAAGAAGCTCTCTGATTTCCATTTCAACAAGCTCAAGAAGTTCTGGATCATCTACCAAATCGACTTTGTTCATGAAAACCACAAGCGCAGGAACACCTACCTGACGAGAAAGAAGGATGTGCTCTCTAGTTTGAGGCATTGGTCCGTCAGTCGCAGCCACTACGATGATCGCTCCGTCCATTTGCGCAGCACCAGTAACCATGTTCTTCACATAGTCAGCGTGACCAGGACAATCCACGTGAGCGTAGTGTCTCTTTTCAGTTTGGTACTCGATGTGCGAAGTATTGATAGTAATACCTCTTTCTTTTTCTTCTGGAGCGTTATCGATCGCTGAGAAGTCTTTAATTTCGGCCAGTCCTTTACCCGCAAGAACTGCAGAAATAGCAGCCGTCAAAGTGGTTTTACCGTGGTCAACGTGACCGATGGTGCCAATATTTACGTGCGGTTTAGAACGATCAAAGTTTGCTTTTGCCATATTTGATAATCCTCGATTTAGTTATTAATATATCAGTTAATAGATGTTCAAAATACAGAGAGCCGTTGACGGGAATTGAACCCGTGACCTCTTCCTTACCAAGGAAGTGCTCTACCTCTGAGCTACAACGGCAAAAAAGACTTTGGCTTCCACCGCCAATGCCTGACCCGCTGAGCTGCTACCTGAACCAGAAATTATCAGCGTCACAGGTATCCTAGCACTACGGTTCATAAATTAAACAAGAACATAAATGATGAATGACTCCACCTCTTATGTTCTTTGTCTAGAGCGGGCGACCAGGTTCGAACCGGCGACCTACAGCTTGGAAGGCTGTCGCTCTACCAACTGAGCTACGCCCGCATAATGTACTAAGTTTGACGTCCCTCGCTCAGAGGGCGTGCAAGTTATACAATTACACGTCCTAAACAAAGAACTTTCGCTGTGGGGGAAAGAGGATTCGAACCTCTGAAGACATAAGTCAGCAGATTTACAGTCTGCCCCAGTTGGCCGCTTTGGTATTCCCCCATATCAAACAAAATGACTAAGAACAACCGTTAAAAAAAGGCCTGTTAAGGGCCTGTTTCTAAAAGGAAGTGCAAAATTATACGCTTTTTGGTTTTATTCAAATAATTGATTTAAAAAGTAGAAAATATTCCTGGCGAACTTCAACTTCTTTAGTTCCCTTCGGCAGCCAGTAAGCTGTTCATAACCGCTTTCGCTCGCTGGTCTTCCTCCTTTGCTGCAATTGAGGCGAGTATCTTCCTGTTTTCGGGGGTTTCTGGAATCACCAGTGTCATCGACTGGAAAGCGGCAATTCGATTATAATATTCGTTGTCGTTCGTAGCAATATACGTAAGCACCTTCGCTGTTGACTCATCCTTGAAGAGATCTGTCAACACGACGTACTCTATATAGTACTGCAGAAACATCCAGCGATCCATGCCATGAAAGCTAAGCAGGTTCTTATTGTACCAGTCAAGATGCCCCTCTTTCACCTGCTGATTGTAGTAACCTGCAATAGGTGCTGCTATATTAAGGTGTGTTAAGCCAAGAAAGTCCCTGAGCCAAATAGGATCTTCCACATAATCCTGAAGTAGCACCTCAAGACCAGCCCCTATTACACTATAAGAAGAATCGGCAAGTGCTTTCATCATCACCTCGTTTATATCGCCCGATTCTGTTTCGCTGTAAGCACTGAATGCTGCTGCCCTCACCAGCGAACGGCTGTCGGTAGTGAGTTTTTGTACAGCCCTTGCAATGTCAGGATTAGTCAGGTGGCCCCGGCCAACCAAATTATCCAGCGTCATCTCTCGCAGGCGTGGGGATACGTCTGCCAAACCGAGCATCGCAGCATTGCCTATCGAAATGGAGTCACCTTCAGAAAAGAGTGTTTCCAGTGCCTCTCTTCGAAGAGCAAAGGAACTACCATTAAAAAAGGCCATCAGCAACTCCTGGCTTGTTTTGGGCTGATAAATTTCGGCTAGCAAAACCCTTTCCGGGTCAGCCTCCACCAATGTTGGCTCCTTTGACAGCGGCAAAGTCATCGTCATCTCGGGAGCATCGACTAGCAATTCATGGGTTGTGCTGGTGGCTCCTTCCCAAATTTGAATATCCAGAGGGAAAACAAAGAGCCCGATCGAATCGGACACCTGCAATTGGTTGATGTTGATAGTGAGACTATCATTGGCATAGGACGTTGATACCTCCAAAACCGGATGCCCGGGTAGTTCGAACCATTGCTCGAAGAACCATTGCAGGTCTTCTCCTGTCACAGCCTCAAAGGACTTCCGAAGGTCATCAATTTCGACTGACTGATAGGCATTCGCTTTTAAGTAATGGTTGAGTGACGCAAAAAAAGCTTCATCCCCCGTATAGTTGCGAAGCATGTGCAGCACAAGGCCAGCTTTTGAATAACGATGGCTATCAAAAAGGTCGTCAGGGTTTTCGTAGAAATAATTAATAATGGGATCCAACTTACCGCTGCCAACTTCGGCCAGGTAGTTATCCTTTTCGATCCATAAATTATAGTCCGCTTCTTCCTTGCCATACTTGTGTTCGTTCCACAAGTATTCGCTGTAGTTGGCAAAACCCTCGTTGAGTGCCAGGTTAGCCCATGACTCACAGGTGACCAGGTCGCCAAACCACTGGTGAAAGAGCTCATGTGCGATGATGCCGTCCCAATGATCGTCAAGCAGCTCCCTCCTGCTCACCTGAAGGTCTTCCATGAAAACGGATGCCGTTGTATTCTCCATAGCCCCAGACACATAGTCTCTGACGACAATCTGGTCGTACTTGGCCCAGGGATAAGGATAGTCCAGCACCTGAGAAAAGTAAGCAATCATTTCTGGCGTGTTTCCGAAGATGTCCTTGGCATATTTTTCAAAAGCTGGTTCCACATAATAAGATAGCTGGAGTGAATCGGCCCAATCGTCAACCTTCGCAAAGTTGCCAACCGCAATCATGGCCAGGTAAGGCGCATGTGGCTTATCGAGTTTCCAATGGTCTTTCTTAAGGCCGTTTCCCAAATAATCAGAGGATTGAAGCACACCATTGGATAGTGTGGTTAGCGAAGAGTCCACAGTCAGGAATATCTCCTGTGTAAATCTTTCATTAGGTGCATCGATGGTAGGAAACCAGCGGGAATTGAATTGTGTCTCACCTTGCGTCCACAATTGCTTAGGCTTCAGCGTGTCGGCACCAGATGGGTTAACGAAGAACAAGCCCCGGTCGGAGGCTACTGCCTGTCCGGGTTGTGCTGCCCGCTCGTATGGCTTAGCGATGTACTTCATTCTGATTGACAGTGTGTCCGATCTCTTATAGTCCTTTTCCAAATAAATATAAACGGCCTCACCGTCGTAATGGAACTCCAAAGGAACAGCGGCCGAGTGTTCCACTAAATCACAGCCAATGATTTCAAAGCTTTTCGCATCCAGCATCAGTTGGTTCTGAGGATAGAAGTAAGGCCTCAGGGTGATGTCAGCCTGACCGATCACCCATTTGTTTTCCCAATCGAATTCCAGGTCAAGCCGGGTGTGCAGGATATCGAAAAACCTGGGACTGGCGGGTTGGTAGGGCGGCAAATCTATTTCAACAATGGCCTCTTCAGCCCCAGCGGCGTTTGACGAAGCCTGATAGGAAGACCTGCAGCCAACAATTGTTAATAATATACATGCGACTGAGAGCAATGCTGTTCCCGACCCAAGCTTTCCTTCTAAAGTGTTCCTGCCCATATCATCACAAAATATTATGTCGTATTTTGCCAAAAAAGAATTCATGGCGAAGGTACTTATAAAAGGTCAAAAAGAAATCGACGTTGACTACCAAACAAATGGGGAGGTCTACCTGAATGGCGACTTATTTAATCATGAGGTAGTTGAGGTGAAACCAAATCACTATCACGTAATAAAGAGTGGAAAGGCTTTTGAGGTAGAAATAGTTGCCACCGACAAGGCTTCGAAAATGGTTTCGCTATTGGTAAACGGAAAAAAGGTGGAGGTGACTGTCAAAGACAAGATGGATATTTTACTTGAAAAACTGGGCATCTCAAATACCACTGCAAAAAAAGCCAACGACCTGAAAGCGCCTATGCCCGGGCTTATCCACGAAATAAAAGTGAGGGAGGGCCAGGAGGTTCATCAGGGCGACCCCATCTTGATTCTGGAAGCTATGAAAATGGAAAATGTGCTTAAATCGCCTGGTGACGGAATTATCAAGGCTATCTCTGTTGAAAAAGGGCAAAGCGTTGAAAAAAATCAGGTACTAATTACATTTTCCTAAGGCATAGTCGAAGGCTTTCATTTATATTTGCCTGATTTAACCATTCTTTTACCCCATACAAAAGCACGGAAGACCGGCTCTATGAAATACAAACGAATATTACTAAAACTAAGCGGAGAGGCACTCATGGGTGGTCAGAAATATGGCATTGACCCCGCACAACTTGAACAATATGCCCAGGAAATAAGAAAAGTAAAGGATGAGGGCCTTGAAGTAGCCATTGTTATTGGTGGTGGTAATATCTTCCGTGGCGTGCAATCATCTACTATTGGGATAGACAGGGTTCAGGGCGACTATATGGGGATGCTGGCAACAGTGATTAATGCTATGGCACTGCAAAGCGCACTTGAAGCCCATGGCATGTTTACCCGCCTTATGTCAGGTATAAAAATGGAGCAAGTTTGTGAGCCTTTTATCAGAAGGAGAGCTATCAGGCATCTCGAAAAAGGCAGAATTGTGATTTTTGGCGCTGGCATAGGCAATCCTTACTTCACTACGGACTCCACTGCCAGCCTAAGGGCCATTGAAATTGAAGCCGATGTTGTGCTGAAAGGCACCCGTGTGGATGGTGTGTATTCAGCTGACCCCGAAAAAGATCCAAATGCCACCAGATACGCTCAGATTTCTTTTCAGGAAGTTTATGAAAAAGGATTGAACGTAATGGACATGACCGCCTTTACGCTATGTCAGGAAAACAATCTACCGATTATTGTATTTGATATGAACAAGCCCGGCAACCTCATTAATGTTGTGAAAGGCGAGGAAGTGGGCACTCTGATAAATTAACTTTTTTAAGAATGAATGAGGAGATACAACTATTTCTAGAGGAAGCTAAAGATTTGATGGGCAAAGCCATTGTTCATTTTTCGGCAGAGCTTGCAAAAATAAGGGCTGGGAAAGCAATGCCCAACATGCTTGATGGTATCATGGTCGATTACTATGGTGCCATGACTCCAATACAGCAAGTAGCATCTGTCAATACGCCCGATGCAAGGACACTTGCCATTAAGCCATGGGAAAAAAATATGATTTCGGAAATTGAGAAATCGATCATCAATAGCGACCTGGGCCTAAACCCTCAAAACAACGGGGAAATGGTCATGATCAACGTTCCTCCTCTGACTGAAGAGAGAAGAAAGAACCTCGTCAAACAAGTAAAAGCGGAGGCAGAAACAGCCAAAGTGAGTGTGAGAAACATCAGGAAGGATGCCAACGAATCGATTAGAAAGCTGATGAAAGAAGGGGCTGCTGAAGACGATGTAAAAAGGGCTGAAGATGAAGTTCAAAAACTTACCGATTCGCACTCAGTCAAAATCGACAAGCTGGTAGATGCAAAAGAGGTGGAGATCATGACGGTTTAAACTTCTATACACATTTGAGCCATCAAGCAATCCTATGTTTCAAATTAGGGTGCTTGCAAAAGATGCGTTTCAATAAGATTTCAGCTATCGTCATAGGATCATCCAGCTGTGCCTGGCACCTTCTTCAATCGTATCCTCCGTCGAATTACCCACAGTAGGTTGCAAAATACACCATTAAGCTCAAGCCAATAGGAAGAGGATACTAGCGTACCTCAACACCTTCTATGATTAGGCCAGCTATTTTGTTGAATACTATTTTTTAGGAAATCACACTCCAACAGTTATTGAATAATTCAAGAAGAACGGGAATTTACCCCGTCCGCAGCATCCATTTTGTTTCTGTTAGATGGCAAGTTCAGTTTCATGTCCATCGAGATCGTCAATCTTAGTGGCGTTTGTAAAGGAATATTATATCCTCACAAAGAAAACAGGCCTGCTCGCAAGATTGGTCGCAAACATATCTTCCGGCTATCTAGATTTACTTATTAGCCCTCTCCAGACTCTCAAAAAACGTACTATTTGAAGCACGAGCTATTGTGGAATTGTGCTTGAAACTTACAATGCCTTAGGAATTGAGTAGTCTGTAATATCGAAGAGGTTTCGCTATCGAAGATTTAGAATTATTCTTTTACAACAACTATGAAGAAGCTACTGTTGATTTCGATTGCTCTTTGCTTGTCTACCACGATAAGAGCTCAAATTGCCGAACCAGACAATTCCTACATTACAGGAACAGGCTTCGATAATACCGTGTATGCATCTGGACTTCAAGCAGATGGAAAACTCATTGTTGGAGGTTACTTTACCTCCTATAATGGAACAACTGTCAACCGTATAGCTCGATTAGGAACAGACGGCGTGATTGATCCAGATTTTACTGCAAACATCGGCACTGGGTTAAATGCGGGAGTTTTGGCAATAGCTATTCAGTCAGATGACAAAATTTTGATCGGGGGCTTGTTCAGTTCCTTCGATGGAACCACCCGTTATTCTATTGCCCGCTTAAATGCTGACGGGACACTTGATGGCACTTTCAACTCAACAGGTACAGGGTTGAACGGTACTGTGGCTTCCATAGCAGTTGTAGCGTCGAATGGGAGCATTATTGTTGGGGGCGATTTTTCAAGTTATAACGGTACATCAAGAAAAAGCATCGCCCGCTTGAATGCCGACGGAACCCTGGACGAAACGTTTGACCCGGGCACCGGATTTAATTCCTACGTCAGAAGCATAGCTATTCAATCCGACGAAAAAATAATTGCTGGGGGAGGCTTCACATCCTATAATGGAACAAGCACAAGTAACTTCGTTCGCTTAAATACAAGCGGGGCCTTAGATGGTACATTCTCCGCTGCCGGCTCGGTCACCCAAATCTATGCGGTAGCTGTTCAGGCTGATGGCAAAATACTCGCCGCAGGCAATAGTGGCGGTTTTGGCTTTTTAACGAGAGTAGGGAGCTCCGGTGCAGTTGATGGCACGTTTACTCCTCCTCTTTTTAACTCACTTATTAAGTCACTCGCCATTCAACCTGACGGCAAGATTTTAGCGGGAGGTTTTTTCACCAACGGGCTGATCCGACTTTCTGCTTCAGGTGTCACAGATGTATTTATTGGCGGCAACGGGTTTGAAGGAAGCTCCTATGAAATAAATACCATTACTGTGCAATCTGACGGCAAGGTAATCTCTGCCGGCAGCTTTGTTTCATACTACGGATTAGCCAAAAAAAACATAGCCAGGCTTCGATCATGTACAACTGTGTCGATTACCACACCACCTGCAAATAAGGCAATTTGTGAAGGAGGCAATACATCATTCAATGTAATCGCATCTGGCACGGGCTTAACTTTCCAGTGGCAAGTAAACACCAACAACGGGATTGGAATCTATTCAAACGTCACCGACGGCGGGGTCTATTCTGGTACAGCTACTTCAACACTCGCCATTACCGGAGCCACGGCAGAAATGAGTTCATATCTTTACCGGTGTATTGTTCAGGATGCATCATGCCTTAACACCTCAGCGCTGGCATCACTCACTGTAAATGCTTTGCAAGTAATAACTGCTGATCCGCTCAACTCTTCAGTCTGTGAGGGTACCAATACTACTCTTAGTGCAACTGTAACGGGTGGATTCGGCGGATACCAATGGCAGGAAAACCAGGGATCCGGTTTTGCAAATCTGTCAAATGGAGGGATATATTCGGGAGTAACCGGGACAACACTTACTCTCACTGGAGTAACCGCATCGATGAACGGCTTTCAGTATCGACTGGTGGCTTCGCTTTGTTCACCTCCAGTTTCTTCAGCCTCTGCTACCCTCACTGTAAACCTTAACCCAGTCATAACCCAGCAGCCAGCTAGCGTTTATCAATGCTTTGGAAATGGCAATCTGGAATTTACTGTAGAAGCGCTGGGAGACGGCCTCAGCTATCAATGGCAGGGATATGTGGGGAGCCCCATCTACGCCGACCTTTCAGATGGAGCAAATGCTGGTTCTGCTAATATAGCGTCCGGCACCTATTCAGGAGTTCACACCTCCTCACTTTCAATTGCCGACGCCCCAGCCAACTTTCCCGATTCTTACATATACAAGATAAAGGTGAAAACTGCGAATGATTGCGCTATCTACTCTACTGTGGCTTCAGCGAGAGTTTACGATGATGTCTCGTTTACTTCTCAACCTTCTGATGTTTCATTATGTGCCTCATTGTCAGGCGAAACAGTATTCAATATAACTACGGGTTTGGGAAGTGCACCAGTTCCATATCAGTGGCAGATGAATAATGGGTCAGGTTTTGTGAATTTGGAAGATTCTTCTCCTTACTCCGGAGTGCTTACCCGTACACTTCATATAGCCAACAGCGGAATCACTACTGATATGAGCGGCTACAAATTCAGGTGTTTAGTCGGGGATTGCCAAACCGAACATGCTTCTTTTGAGGCCGAACTTATTGTAGACAGCAGGCCTTCCGTAATATCGCAGTCAGATAATGTAACAGTTTGTCAAAATGAGACGGCCAAGTTTTCTGTGGAAGCAAGCGGGCCTGGAGTCCTATATCAGTGGCAACAAGACACTGGCTTAGGGTTCGTTAACATAGAAGACGACGATACTTTTTTTGGATCCCAAAGTAACGAACTCAGTATTTCAAATGCAGGAGGCAGTTTTAATAGTCGAAATTATCGTTGTGTTTTGAGTACAGAAAAAGGGCTATGTAGTGAAGTAAATGTCGCTCCCCGGAAGTTGTCAGTAGTTCTCCTTCCCAATATCACTAGTCAGCCAGTTGGCAAAACGGTCTGCGAGGGAGCAAGCACAACTCTTTCTTTTTCAGTCGAAAATACCTCTACCACCTACCAGTGGCAGGCGGACGTTGCAGGTGACGGAAATTTTGTCGATTTAACAACCAACGAAACCTACCTAACCACCAATTCACGCCAGCTTACCATCCAAAACATCCCGGCGGCCTTGAATGGCAACAAATTTCGTTGCAGAATAGGCACCTGTACTCCAGAGTCGTTTACGGATGTCGTCACATTAAAAGTAAATGCTCTCCCAAGTATTATCACGTCACCAGTAGCACAAACTATTTGCCAGGGAGGCACAGTGGCCTTCGCTGTTGAGGCAGGCGGGTCAGAGTTGAATTATCAATGGACTGTAAATGGGAGTGCTTTATCAGATGGAGGTATGTACTCTGGAACCAAAACATCGACCCTCACGCTTACGAACGTAACCTCTGCTGTTAACGAGGCTGCATTTGTTTGTTCTGTTTCGAACAGCTGCGCCTCTCCTCTCTTCTCCAATGAAGCGCATCTTACCGTCCAGCCCGCAAGTGTGGCAATAATAAGACATCCTTCCACCGCCCAGGTCTGTTCAGGTGAAGAAGCAACCTTTTCGATAGACGCAGGCACCAATACCGTCGTCTACCAATGGCAGGAAAGCAACGGAACTGATTTCCATGATCTTACAGAAGACGGTAATTATTCCGGTGTTAATACAGCAAATCTTTCGATTTCAAATATTTCGAGCAGCCAAAGTAGCCAAAAATACCGGTGTGTCGTCAGTACTTCTTGCCAAAGCGGCACCTCAAATCAAGCTATTTCCGAATCAGCTGAATTGGTCGTTACCAACCCAGTCGTCATCAGCAGTCACCCAATAAATGTCTCCGAATGCGGTGGCACCGATGTAGTTTTTTTTGTAGAAGTTTCTTCAGGTGATGGTTTAACGTATCAATGGCAGGAAGACAGCGGGGAAGGATTTACAGACTTAACCACCACAGGCATCTATTCCAATGTCAATACAGCCAGCCTGACCCTCAGCGGAGTTACAAGCCTCCTGGATGGCCGCAGCTATCGATGCGTTCTTGGAGGGGGCTGTCAGGGTACAATTTCTAACCCTGCTCAACTTCAGATAACGAGTCCTCCTAAGCCGGAAATAACGATAAACGCATCAAATCCGGAAGCGATCATATTGCAAACAGAAGGAGGAGACAGTTATGAATGGTTCAAAAATGGTGTAACAATCACAGGAGCAACTAGTGCAGACCACATAGTAACTGTGGATGGGAGTTATACGGTCAGGATAACAAAAAACGGTTGTTTAAGCGAAATGTCAGAACCAAAGCAGGTAGTAATTACCTCCGTTGAGGGATCTTGGGGCACATCTGGGGTGAAACTGTATCCAAACCCGGTATTTAATACACTTGCCATTCAGTTTGATAGATTCGACAGCAATCAACCTGTCAGTATATCAGTCATTGATATGACCGGAAGAACAGTCAAATCATATACTACTAAAGGCCAGGCAACAATCACAATGGAGGTTGATACCTTACATGAGGGGAAATACTTTGCGGTTGTGAAACAACACAATACGACTACCGTCGTGCGGTTTATAAAACTGAATCAGTAGAAAGCCCGTCAATGTGGGAAGAGGACTTTATTTGGCGGAAAACAATACAGCACAGGGTTGTAAAGCGAATTCTGTCTAAGGTTTGCAGATACTGACTTGGCTATTCGAAATTTTCATTGTGTGCGTAAATAGCCCGATTCCTACAAATGTGTTTTGTTAGGCTCCTCATTTTCAGCTAAAAAAAGCGGATAACTGAAGCAATGTGAACTGAATTTAAGCAATATGTATTCTGAGTTTCGGAACCACTGCACTCGTAAGAGTAGCCCATATATGAGGCTGCTCTGATTTAACTGGTTCCATTAAATTACAGGCCATACCACTTCAAGAGGATACGGCGGGGGCCTAGCGAAAAATACTGTCGGGTTCAACAACTAAGGGAAATAACCTTCCGTTTCACAGATAAAGCTTCTTCCGTTCTATCATTTCATTCACGCTGTCGGGGATCAGGTACTTCACCGACTTGCCCATTTTTATTTGTTTCCGAATGAATGTGGCCGATATGTCCAGTAAAGGAGCATCAACAATTTTCACATTTGGATGATCTTTGAGGCCTGACGGGTTCGACTGGGGCCGTGGGTACACGAGCAGCCCGTGGTTCTCTAAAATGACATTAAAATTTTTCCATTTAGGAAAAGAGGCGAGATTGTCCTCCCCTATTATCAGCTTGAATTTATGCTGCGGGAGCTTGTCGGTTAAATATGCCAGGGTATCCACTGTATAGCTGGGTTTGGGCATATGAAACTCGACATCAGTGGCTTTGAAATGATAGTTGTCGTGTATAGCCGCCTGCACCAGGTCAAACCTGTCAAACTCATGCTCCAGGTTGCTTCGCTTCTTCAGTGGGTTCTGAGGGCTGACAACAAACCACACCTCTTCAATTTCGGTATTCTCCAACATAGTGTTGGCAATAATGAGGTGCCCAACATGGATAGGATTGAATGAACCAAAATAGAGACCGATATCCAATAGATTGATGTTTTGTTCCTGGCAGTACCTCGTCACACGCCAGCGAAAGTGATTCGAAAAGCTAAGCTAAAAAATCTTTCACAATTTGGAGCGACATGTCTTTAGCCTTCTGCAGGTCATCATTGAGCACGGTCACATCCAGTCGCTTTTCGAAGGTCATTTCATATTTAGCCTTCTGGAGGCGCTTTTCGAGCGTGTCTACTGTTTCTGTGTCACGCTTTTGAAGTCGTTCCTGAAGGGTGCTTAAATCAGGCACTTTCACAAATACCGCCAGGGCATCGTCTCCAAAGTATTTCTTGAGGTTGAGCGCACCGTGCACCTCCACATCAAAAATAACATCTTTTCCCAAAGCCCATATTCTGTCTATCTCTTCTTTGAGTGTGCCGTAAAAAGATCCGTTGTAGACCTCCTCCCATTCTATAAATTCGTCCCGTTCAATTTTACTCTGAAAATCGCTAAACGAGAGAAAGTAATAGTCTTTTCCATTCACCTCCTGGTTTCGAGGTTTCCTTGTTGTGGCCGAAATAGAAAAGGCAAGGGAAGGGATATGATCTAAAAGATGTTTTACCAGAGTTGTTTTACCAGAGCCTGACGGAGCAGTAAAAATAATTGCTTTGCGCATTAACCTTCAGGGGCAAGAGAAACAGAAATTTTCGATTTTATGGCGTTGAGCAAATCTGCAGGGACTTCACGCTTCTCAAGCTTAGTACGCAAGATGTTTCTAATCTCCGTTTCAACTTTGTAGTTTTTTAAACAGGGCAGGCAACTGTCGAGGTGACTCCGCAAATAATCCTCCTGAGTTGGCGACGCCTCATTATCAAGTAGCAGATGCAAAATTTCAATACATTTCACTGACTCCTTGCAGCCTTCCTTTGCAGAACTTTGTTCCATTCTCTGTCAATTTCAATCACGAAAATTACGAAAAAAATTATTTGTAGCCCATTGTCTGAGCATATGATTTTAGCTTCTCCTTCAGTAGATTTCTGGCTCTGTGCAATCTCGATCTCACGGTACCTATCGGGATGTCGAGAATTTTCGCCATCTCCTCGTAGGTAAAACCTTCCAGGTCACAAAGTATGATTACTGTTCTGAAGTCAACGTCCAGCGCATTCAGCGCATTGGAGACCTCGTCACCAATCATGTTTTGCAGAGCGTCTACTCGCAGGTCGACCGTTATATGTTCATCAACATCATCTGAGTTGTAATAAGTTTCAACTTCCTGATAATCAACTTTGGCAGGCTCCTTACTTTTCTTCCTGAAGTCGTTGATGAAGCTGTTCTTCAAGATTCGGAACAACCACGCCTTGGCGTTGGTTCCTTCCTGAAAGGAATCTATAAATCGAAAAGCTTTAAAATAAGTTTCCTGCACAAGATCCTTTGCCTCATCGTCGTCAAAAGTAAGACGGTAGGCAAAATTGTACATCGAGTCAATATGCGGCAAAAATTCCCCGTTAAAGATTTTCATCTTCTTTGAGTCACTATAGCTGTGCCGCTTTGGCCCTTCCATGGTTTCTGTTACGGTTGTTGACATGTCAATGAATTCAGCAAATTCCTTGCCCAACTGGCGGGCTATTTAGAATCAATCTCTTTTTACATAATACGACAAATCACCCAAGTTTGTTAACCAGCCTAATTTGCGAAATACGGACTGTTTTCACCTACTTTCATTCAAAATAATAAAAAAAGGCCCTTTTGCGGGCCTTTTCTCTGTCATGAAATTATGTCAGTAATTTTAGTAACGGTAATAATCAGGCTTGTATGGGCCTTCAAGAGAAACCCCTATGTATTCGGCCTGATCGGGGCTAAGTGTATCAAGTTCGCAACCAATTTTAGCCAGGTGCAGCCTTGCTACCTTCTCGTCGAGGTGCTTAGGCAATGTGTACACCGCATTTTCGTACTTGTCGGTATTTGTCCAAAGCTCCAATTGCGCCAACACCTGATTGGTAAAGCTATTTGACATTACAAACGATGGGTGACCAGTGGCACAACCAAGGTTCACCAAACGCCCTTCAGCCAAAACAAGTATCTCTGATCCTTCGATATTGTAAAGGTCTACTTGCGGCTTTATTACAACTTTTGTCTGACCGTAGTTGCTGTTTAGCCATGCCATGTCAATTTCATTGTCAAAGTGGCCAATGTTACAAACAATAGCCTTGTCCTTCATGCTTCTGAAGTGCTCTTCTTTGATGATGTCCTTGTTGCCTGTAGCGGTTACGATGATATCAGCTTCTTTAACGGCAGTGGCCATTTTCTTTACTTCGTACCCTTCCATAGCTGCCTGCAAAGCGCAGATAGGGTCGATCTCAGATACGATCACCCTGACACCACAGCTCTTAAGCGACTCGGCGGAACCTTTTCCTACGTCACCAAATCCAGCAACAACAGCCACTTTACCGGCCATCATCACGTCGGTAGCTCTGCGAATGGCATCCACCAACGACTCACGGCAACCATATTTATTGTCAAATTTAGACTTGGTCACAGAGTCGTTCACATTGATCGCAGGCATGGGCAAGGTGCCCTTTTTCATTCTTTCATACAAGCGGTGAACACCTGTGGTAGTTTCCTCAGAAAGACCTTTAATGCCTGGTACCATCTCAGGGTATTTGTCCAGCACCATATTGGTAAGGTCGCCACCATCGTCAAGGATCATATTGAGAGGTTTCCTGTCCTCACCAAAAAATAGTGTCTGCTCGATACACCAGTCAAACTCTTCGGCATTCATGCCTTTCCATGCAAACACGGGAACACCAGCGGCGGCAATAGCAGCGGCGGCATGATCCTGTGTAGAAAAGATATTACAGGAAGACCAGGTAACTTCCGCACCCAGTTCAACCAGCGTTTCAATAAGAACGGCTGTTTGAATGGTCATATGCAAACAACCTGCTATACGGGCTCCTTTAAGAGGCTTGGAAACGCCATATTCTTCCCGAAGTGCCATCAAACCAGGCATTTCGGCTTCTGCCAGACGGATTTCTTTCCTGCCCCAATCGGCCAGTGAAATGTCTTTTACTTTGTAATTAAGACTTGTTTCAATCATTTTATGATAATATTGATTTATAAATCGATGCAAAAGTAGCGCATAACTTTTTGTAAGCCAAACGGAAGAAGTTTTTAAGGAGTGACTACTTCCATAAGAACTCTATCTCTTTTAAGTCGTACTCCCTTACGTTCCCGCCTCGCTCGACCTTAAGTTTTCCAAGTTCAGAAACGCCAAGAATTTCGCCCTCAAACGTCCCCTCTTTGTCACGGTATGACCGCCGCTCTCCCCATCCAATCATGGACTTCAAATAGTCTGCCTTCAGTTTTTCAGAGGCGCCACCCTTAAGTTGAAGGTACAAAGACTCAATATTCCGGGACAGCTTCTCCAGCACAAGCTCCTTGTCCAGGTCGTTTCCCACTTCAAGCGCCATTGAGGTTGCTTTCTCTGAGGTAAATACCAGTTGATTCACATTTAACCCTACTCCCACAACTGAAGTTTCGATCATGCTTCCTTTCAGCGTGCTTTCAATCAGGATGCCGGTAATTTTCTTGTTGCCTGCATATATATCATTAGGCCATTTGACTTTTACATTCTCAAGCCCAAATTCGCTTAGCGTCTTTTTAACTGCGGTTGATACAATGATGTTTAAAAAAAACTGCTGCGAGGGCTTTAAGAACGTGGGTTTCAGCACCACCGACATCATGATGTTTTTACCTGGCTCCGACTCCCAGGTGTTGCCTCTTTGACCCCGGCCTGCCAATTGCTCGTCGGCTATCACAACTGCACCTTCGCTGACATGCTCTATTTCGGCCAATTGTGTAGCTATCGAGTTGGTTGAGTGACATTTTGGCAGGTAAACAACCTTTTTGCCGATAAAGAGATTTTTGGAGAAAATTTTGTGCAATCTTTTTTCGTAGTTTTGTAGACAAAGTAAAATGTTTTGAATGACAGTAAAAAAGGGCAAAATGCCAGTTGAACCTAAAACGGTTGAACTCAATGATTTGGTGGTGCAGGGAATGGCAGAAAAGAAAGCCCACGACATAGTAGTTTTGGATCTGAGAAATGTGAAAAATGCTGTAGCTGATTATTTCATTATCTGTTCTGGCAACTCGGACACTCAAATAGATGCCATTTGTGATTCTGTAGAAGAATTCGTTTTTAAAGCTTCAAAACAGTCCCCCTGGAAAAAAGAAGGCAAGCAAAACAAAGAGTGGATCCTTTTGGATTACATAGATGTGGTAGCTCACATATTCAAAAAAGATAAGCGTGATTTCTATTCGCTGGAAGAGCTTTGGGGAGATGCAGTGATCACTCCGGTGGAAAGCTCATCCATTTAAGGAACATTAGCGATAGAAAAGCGTTTTATCAATCTGTACAATAGATTTAGATTTAGAAAGATTAAAGAATGGCAAATCAAGATAGACCGAGGAAAAACCTAATTCCAAAGCCTCCGCAGAGACCCAATTATCAAATTTGGGTGATTCTAACGCTTCTGGCGGTAGTGCTGGGAATTACTTATTTCAACAACAGCTCTTCATCAGTAACTATTTCGCAAAAAAGGTTCGAGCAAATGCTGCTCAGCAATGATGTGAAAGGGGTGGTGCTTTTAAGAACGCAAAACCTTGTTGAAGTAACATTAAAAGAAGAAGCACTCAATAACAGTAAGTACAAAGTAGAGTTGGAGCAGAGAAATCCTTTCTCGCTCAGCCAGGGGCCACATTACAAATTCAAGATCATTTCGGCCGACAACTTCGATGAGAAGTTTAGGGAGATTGAGAAAGGGTTGCCTGACAACCAGAGAATTGAGTACAAAATCGAGGAGGGATCTGACATCACCAACATTTTCTTTAATTGGGGTTTCTTGTTCCTGATCCTGTTCGGTTTCTGGTTCTTGATGCGCCGGATGACCGGTGGCGGTGGACCTGGCGGACAGATTTTCAATATTGGAAAATCAAGAGCAGCATTGTTTGATGCAGAAAACAAGGTAAAGATCACCTTCGTGGATGTGGCAGGACTTGACGAGGCCAAAGAAGAGGTAAAAGAAATTGTAGACTTTCTTAAGAATCCAGCCAAGTTTACTAAGCTGGGTGGTAAAATACCAAAGGGAGCTTTGCTTGTAGGCCCTCCGGGCACGGGTAAAACACTTTTGGCGAAAGCGGTAGCTGGTGAAGCTGCTGTGCCTTTCTTCTCACTTTCGGGTTCTGACTTTGTTGAAATGTTTGTTGGTGTAGGTGCTGCAAGGGTACGTGACCTGTTTAAGCAAGCGAAAGAGAAAGCGCCATGTATTGTGTTCATAGACGAGATTGACGCTATTGGTCGCTCAAGGGGCAGAGGCCAGGTGCCTGGCTCCAACGATGAAAGAGAGAATACGCTGAACTCGCTGCTGGTTGAAATGGATGGCTTTGCCACGGACTCAGGTGTTATCATCCTGGCGGCTACTAACCGCCCTGACGTGCTTGACAGCGCTTTGCTGCGCCCGGGCAGGTTTGACCGTCAAATTAGTATTGACAAGCCAGATGTAATTGGCAGAGAGGCTATTTTCAAAGTGCATTTGAAGCCTATTAAGATGTCGAAAGACGTAGACGTGAAAAAACTGGCTGCACAAACTCCGGGCTTTGCCGGTGCTGAAATTGCCAACGTGTGTAACGAGGCCGCACTTATCGCAGCCAGAAGAGACAAAGAAGCCGTTGACATGCAAGACTTTCAGGATGCCATTGACAGAGTTATTGGTGGTTTGGAGAAGAAGACAAAAATCATTTCGCCGGAAGAAAAGAAAATTGTTGCCTACCATGAAGCTGGTCATGCAGTGGCCGGTTGGTTCCTTGAGCACGCCGATCCGTTGGTGAAAGTATCCATCGTTCCCCGTGGTATTGCGGCGCTTGGGTATGCGCAGTATCTGCCGAAAGAGCAGTTCCTGTACCAAACTGAGCAGTTGCTTGATGAGATGAGTATGGCTTTGGGTGGTCGTGCCGCTGAGGAGATTATTTTTGGTAAGATATCAACCGGGGCGCTGAGCGATTTGGAGAGGGTAACCAAGATGGCTTACAGCATCGTAACGATCTATGGTATGAATGACAAAATTGGCAACGTGTCGTTCTATGATTCAAAGCAGTCGGAATATGCCTTCAACAAGCCCTATTCGGAATCAACCGCTGAAACGATAGACTCTGAAGTGAGAAACATTATTTCTACTGCTTATGAGCGTACGAAGAAGATGCTGACTCATCACAAAAAGGAGCTTGAGGTTATCGCTAAAGAACTTCTGGAGAAGGAAATCATTTTTCAGAATGATTTGGAAAGGCTGATAGGTAAACGCCCTTTTGAAAAGCAAACCACCTACCAGGCATTTACCAACAATAACGCCAACGGAGAGGGAGTAGAAGCAGTAGTCGAAGGCGAAGAAAAAACCGATGATGAAGTTGAAGCTTTGAAAAAGTCGGTAGCAGAGGAAGTTACAAATGAGGAAACCTCAGACGTAGTTGAGGATACAACCAAAAAGTGATCTTCTTTAAATAATATTTGATTCAAAGATCAGGTTAACGCCTGATCTTTTTATTTTGTACCCATATGCAGTTTGACAACGGTACCCTCCCGGACGGGAAATTGATCTATTTCGCCAGTGATTTTCACCTTGGAGCCCCCAACCAAACAAAGAGCCGGGAAAGGGAGAACAAAGTGGTGGAATGGCTGGGAAGTATCGAAGACTCTGCCGCCGCCATCTTTCTTGTTGGCGATATTTTTGATTTCTGGTTTGAGTACAACCATGTGATCCCCAAAGGCTTTGCCCGGTTTCAGGGAAAAATTGCTGAACTGGTCGATAAAGACATTCCTGTCATCTTTTTCTCAGGCAACCACGATATGTGGATGGCCAGCTACTTTACTGAAGAGTTTGGAATACCCGTGTACCATGAAAACAAGCGCTACGTCGTCAATGGTGTAAAGCTGCTGGTGGGGCACGGCGATGGCCTTGGGCCAGGCGACTATCGATATAAATTTCTTAAGAAGATTTTCAGGAACAAGCTTTGCCAATGGGCATTCAAATGGCTGCACCCCAATGTGGGAATGGCCATCGCTCACAAATGGTCGAGCAACAGCAGGATCAGCAACCTGAAGTATGACGAGGCCTTTCTGGGGGATGACGAGTGGCTTTGGACATATTGCAAAGAAGCTGAAGCCAAAGAGCACCACGACTTCTATATTTTCGGGCACAGACACCTGCCCCTTGACCTGGAAGTTGGGAAGAGCAGCAGATACATTAACTTAGGAGAGTGGATCAACCACTGTACTTATGCGGTATTTGACGGAAAAAAAGTTGCGCTCAAAAGGTTTGAATAAGGCAGTTGTCCTATGTCTGGCCCTACTCGAGTCTGTTTTGGTGTGCCAGGCCCAGCTAGTGATTGAAAAAAATGTGCCTGGGCCAGTTGTCACGGCTCAGTCGGTTGACAGACGAGGCGACTTCTATCTTGCATTCAAGAACGGTACGGTTGCCAAATACGACACCACGGGCAGGCAGATTGTGAACTACTCTCCGAGAAGGCTGGGGCAGGTCACGCTGATTGATCCCTGGAATCCGCTAAAGACTTTTCTGTTTTACGAAGAATTTCAATCTATCGTCATACTCGACAGGTTCATGTCGCCTACTACTGAGTATGACCTCACTGGCAAGTCTCAGAGCTTTATACGGCTCGCCTGCCCCTCGCAGGATAACTCGTTCTGGCTGATCGACGAGTCGTACAACGGCTTGATTAAATTTGACCCTATTGATCAAAAAATTCAGTCGAAAATCCCTTTCAACGCATCAATACCCGTTGATGGTAAGATTCTTTTCATCAGGGAATATCAGAACGTGCTGTTTGCTTCTCTGGACAGCGGGGGCATTGTTTATTTTGACAACCTCGGAAATTATCAGGGCATCATCGACAGCCCGTCTTGCGACTTTTTTTGCTTTTCGAAGAATCAGCTCTACCTGACAAGTAACGACAGTGTTTTTATCCAGGATCTATACAGTAGCGAGAAAAACGAGATCAGTTTACCTGACACGTATTTGCATGTCCTGCTGATTGGCCATCGTGTGGTTGGGACAAAAAAAGAAGGAGGCTTTGACCTCCTTCGTTGATATCAGTTATACAGATGTACTACTCTGTAGTGGATGACATTCCTCTGAACAGATCGAGAATTTTATTCCTAAATGCAATACTATACTTGGCATTAATAAGTGTAATCTCGGCATTGTTCTTATTATTCAGACTTTCAAGGTATGTATAGAAATCTGTCGCACCAGTGTCGAATCGGGTTTGAACAAAATTGAATGTCTGCTCCTGTGCTTCGAAGTTTTCCAAAGCAGATTCATAGGAGGTAATGGATGAAACTAAATCCAGATAGTCCCTCTGAATTCTATTTGTTATATCCAAAATTGCCTGCTTGTAATTCAATTCAGCGTTAAACATTCCCACCTTTGCCTGCGCAACCTGGTTTTTAACCAAAAAGTTGTTGAAAATTGGCACACTTATCTGGAATCCGTAGTAATTGTTTGTAAACGTCTTGTACTGAGAGAACAACTCTCCATCATTGTTGGTTGAGTATCGAGTGCCGATTCCGGCTCCAATACCAACGGAAGGATAGTAACTGGTGCGGCTCACCTTCAAGGCATTTTTTGCCGCTTGCATGGTATAAAAAGAGCTCTTGACATTGTAAGAGTTCTCTAAAACTTCCGCCATTACTTGCTGAAATGGTTCCACCTGAGTATCCTCCGCAGAAACCTGCACTTCGATATCCTGAAGCACATAGTTCTCAGGATCATTTAGTTGTAACGTTTGAATCAGCGCTAGAAAATCACTTTTGTACTGGTTTTCGAGGCCCACAAGCGTTAGCTTCTGGTTTGCAACCTGGGATCTGAAGTTGTACACATTCTCCAAACTGGCTACACCGACAGATTCACGCTTTTCTTCACGTTCAAGCTGCGATTGAAGCAGTTCAAGCCTGCGTTCGGAGTTTTTGATATTTTCTCTATCAAGTGAAACGTTCAGAAACCTTAGCAAGACATTCGCCCTGACAATTAATTCAGAGTACCTAAGTGCGTAAACTGACGACTCCAACTCATTCTCCCTTCTATGCAACAAATGATGATTATAGAAAGCGCTAAACAAGTTCATATTAGAGCTTAAAGTAGGGCTTGACTGCTCAAAAGTTGTCGTTACGAACTGGCCGGAGTTATTGTCAAAGTTAGTTCCATTAGAAACAGTATAGCCAATAGAGCCATTAAGATTCGGGAGAAAATTCATCACTGCTTGCCGCTTGTTTGACGTGGCTGCAATTACGTTGTTTTGCGCTCTCTTCAAATCTATATTATTCTGAAGCGCCAGCTCCATAGCCCTTTCTAGAGTGAGAACTTCGGGTTCGGCTTGCGAAAAGGCCGGGCTCACCAATATTGAAAACAAGAGCACAAACAGAAGGTGCCACACATTCACTTTTCTCATTATAAACATATCCATTTTTTCAAGTCCATCTCCTATTTACCAATGAATATGCCATTTATTTAAATATTTGATTATCAATCAGTTAAAGTTCATGTTTATGAAGAAATGTGTACGAATACCGTACAGTTGTGTTCAGATTTGAACCTGAGAAATACAAAAGACAGTTCCAGATGTTGGGAATCGATCGTGCTGGAGTGAAAAGCACTCATAAAAAAAAGGCCGCCTTTTGGGCAGCCTCTTCATTAATCAGGGTGTAATTTAAGTAGAAAAGGTATTATCCTAGTCTCTTTGAGTAGATGTAGTTGATCTTTTCTTCTACCATCTCAGTTACTTCCTCTTTGCTAAGCTTTGATTTTTTGCTCAACTGCTCAACAAACTCATCCATTGTAATGTCCTGAAGGTTCAGGTCACTCATTTCTATGTTAGCGAAAGTATCTTTCAATTCGTTTTCAAGATCTGCTACAACTGTGTGATTAAGGTGTCGTTCCATATCAATCATTATTGGGGTTAATTCCTATTTCCTCTCAATTATAAGCAGAAGGATTATAATTTCATATAACGGCCTGTTAGTCAGTAATTTACAAATGAGTCCTCTATAGGTTCTTTTTTAATCCAAAAAAAGAGGATTTGCAGAAATGAAAGTTTTAGAGGGTTGAAATAAACCCGAGTAGATTAGCACGGGAATAAATCCTGAGGATGGCAAGGCTCAAAAACAGCTTAAAAAAAACTTTCATCGGACGTAAAAAAAAATCATTTCTTCGGAGAAATTGAAAATTCCCTCAGTTTGGGGGATTACAAACCTCGAAAGCCTGACCATCTTGCTCTCGGTTTTCGATTGATTGTGACCTTCCCTCAACACACACTTAGGTAGTAGAATCCTCTTCACAGTGTTAGGGAAGGTTCTTTTTTTAAGACTCAAAGACTCAAAGGCACGAAGAAGCGCTTGCTACTTTGTAGGTTTTAGTTCGCTCATGATTCGAAATACGAGGTTTGCCGCTAGTTTCGCTGTTCTATTGTCCTGATCAAAGGCTGGGTTCATTTCTGCAATATCGCAGGTAAGCACTTTGCCTGTGCCCATAATGATGCGCAGTAGCTCGGCTACCTGCTGTGGTGCCAGCCCCATTACAGCCGGAGCACTGACACCCGGAGCAAATGCGCCATCCATTACGTCGAGGCATATGGTGAGGTAAATATGATCGAGGGGCTTCGTGAATTTATGGATCACCTTTTCTATTTCGGCCGTAGAAAGCTGAAAGAGCGTTCCTGCTTCCAGGTATTTTACTTTCTTGCGGTGGGCAGTCTTGTAAAGGGCAGTGGTATTGCCGGACGGCTGAATGCCGAGGCACATATAGTCGAACGGCTTTCCTTCCTGGGCAAGGAAATTAGCTATTTGCAAAAATGGCGTCCCCGAGGTGGGTGCATGCGGGTCGTTTCGCAGATCGAAATGTGCATCGAGATTGATGATACCGATCTTCTTATCCGGACAATGGGCAAAAGCCCCAAGAAAATGTCCGTAGGCGATTTCATGTCCACCTCCCAGCAAAATAGGGAAATAGCCGGTATCTAGCAGTGTCGCCACTTTTTGTCCTAATAGCCTCTGAACCGTTTCCAGGTTGCCATTGGGGCAAAGCACATCGCCGGCATCGAAAAGGGAAACAGATGATTTGCCGTGCCAGGGTAAATTGGCTGCCATTTTCCTGATAACATATGGCCCTTCAGAGGCTCCTCTCCTACCAAAGTTTTTTCTTACTCCTTCGTCGGAACAAAAGCCTAGCAGCGCAAATTTTCTTTCACCCGCAGCCGAAGCAATAGGTCTTGACAGATCGAGCATTTGAATGACATGGTGCCAGCGGGCGCCATCCGGCCCATCATATTTATCAGTTCTTCCTCGCCAAATGTTTCTGTCAGGTAATCTGTACATGCCTTTAAATCAGAAAGCCAATCGTTTTGTTTATGTGGAGCGAAGTTAAAAGATTTAATGAAGGCTCCGATAGTGAATATTGTTGGGTGTTAAACCTACTGAGCAAATGACAGTTTATTCGCCCACTTTTTATTCAACCAGCCGCCCATTTTTCCATACGGCCACTGGTTTCATTTTACCCTGGTGATATAGCACCTCCCGGTAGTCCGTTGTTTCAAAAGCAATAAAATCTGCCAAATTGCCGGACATTAGGCTTCCTCGGTCGTCCAGGTCAAGGGCTTTCGCTGCCCGGAAGGTGATGCCTGCCCAGGTTTCGGCCATGGAAAGCTTCTGCGAAGCTCCCAACACCGCCGCCTGCATCAGCAAATCACCCATAGGAGCACTGCCTGGGTTCCAGTCGGTGGCGATGGCAAGACAGCCCCCGTAGTCGAGCAATTTTCTGGCTGAAGCAAATGGCAGGCCCAAACCCATGGAAGCACCCGGCAATACGACGCCAACGGTGTTGCTCCCAGCCAGGTGCTTGATATCGGTATCGGTGGAAGCTTCGAGGTGGTCAGCGCTGAGAGCGCCGATGTCTGCTGCCAGCTTGCTACCGCCGGAACTGAACTGGTCGGCGTGCACAGTGAGGTGAAAACCCAATTCTTTGGCTTGTGTTAGGTACTTTCGGCTAAGCGCCACATCAAAAGCACCGTCTTCCACAAAAATATCTACCCTATTGGAAAGACCCTCCTGTTTTACCTGAGGCAATAGGTTGTTGACCAGAAAATCGAGGTATTCGTCAGCCTGGTCGAATTCACCCGGCTTGACATGGGCCGCCAGACAAGTGGGGATAAGGTCGAGCAAATATTCCTTTGACGTGCGGCTGATGGCTTCCAACATCTTAAGCTCGTCGGCCAGGTTAAGGCCATAACCACTTTTCACTTCAATGGTTGTCACACCTTCTGTGATGTGCCGTGTGGCCCGCCCGGCTACCAGCCTCTCTAATTCTGCCAGAGTAGCCGCTCTCGTCTTTTGCACAGTGTCGTGGATACCACCGCCGCCTTTGAGTATCTCCTGATAGCCTGCACCACCCACCTTCAGCTGGTAGTCTTTTGCCCGAGAGCCCGCAAAGCAGATATGGGTGTGGCAGTCGATGAGGCCGGGAAGAGCCACATAGTCGCCTTCCATTTCAAAAACATTCTTGTGCTTTTTCGTTCCTTCTTCGAAGTCAACTATCTCGACAATACGATCGCCGTGGAGCACAATACCTGCGTTCGGTACCACCTGAAGCTGATCGTCCGTTATTGGGCCCTTTGTTGGCAGGTTGGCCAGGGTGACGACTTGTTTGAACGGGCCGGTGAGTTGGGGGGTATGCATTTTTTTTGATATATGTCTTTGGAGCGATGGGTTTAAACCCATCGCTATGATATGTCGCCCCTACAGGGCTGGCCTTTTCTGCTAAATTTACATTTTAGTATAATACAAACTAAAATTTCAAATGATGGGTGGCGGCGACGTCGTTGGCGAGTTCGTAGCCGGCGTCCATGTGGCGGAAAACGCCCATGGCCGGATCGTTGAAAAGCACACGACGAAGGCATTTTTCGGCTCTTTCGGTACCATCGGCCAGCACCACCATGCCGGCATGCTGAGAATAGCCCATGCCAACACCTCCCCCGTGGTGGAAAGAAACCCACGTGGCACCGCCTGCTGTATTGCCCATGAGGTTAAGCAATGGCCAATCGGACACCGCATCGGAGCCGTCGAGCATGCCTTCCGTTTCCCTGTTGGGTGATGCTACAGAACCACAGTCGAGGTGATCACGGCCAATGACGATCGGAGCTTTTACTTTGCCTGTTTTCACCAGGTCGTTAAAGATCAGCCCGGCCTTTTCCCGCTCTCCCATGCCCAGCCAGCAAATACGGCAGGGCAGCCCCTGAAAGGCTATTTTCTCTCTGGCTTGCTGCAACCAGTTGATGAGGTGGGCATTTTCCGGAAAAGCTTCCATCAGCGCCTTGTCGGTTGTGTAAATATCATCAGGATCACCAGAAAGGGCAGCCCAACGGAAAGGGCCTTTGCCTTCGCAAAACAACGGGCGGATATAAGCAGGCACAAACCCGGGGAAATCGAAAGCATTGGCTTCACCTCCCTGTCGGGCAAATTCACGGAGGTTGTTGCCGTAGTCAAATACTTTGGCACCCCTTTTCTTCATTTCGAGCATAAAGCCAACATGGCGGGCCATGCTTTTCAATGACCGCTCCTTGTATTTCACCGGATTTTTCATTCGAAGAATTTCCGCATCGGTCAGCGACAGCCCATTGGGCACATAGCCGAAAACAGGGTCGTGCGCAGATGTCTGATCGGTGAGTACATCGGGCGTAATATTGTCTTTCAAAAGCCTTTCCAGCACGTCGCCAATGTCGCCCACTAAGCCGACCGAGATGCTTTCCTTCCTTTCCCTGGCTTCCAGCACCCATTTCACCGCTTCGTCATAGGAGTCGGTCATTTTATCAATGTACTGGGTGTGCAGGCGCTTCTTTATTCTTTCGGGATCGATATCGACGCCCAGGAAAGTAGCCCCTGCCATGGTCGCTGCCAACGGTTGAGCACCTCCCATTCCTCCAAGGCCCCCGGAAACCAGCAGTTTCCCCTTGAGGCCGCCACCAAAATGCTGCTTGCCACATTCCACAAAGGTTTCGTAGGTTCCCTGAAGGATGCCCTGAGAACCAATGTAAATCCAGCTTCCTGCGGTCATTTGGCCATACATCATCAGTCCCCGCTCCTTCAATTCCTGAAAATGCTCCCAGTTGGCCCACGCTGGCACCAGATTGCTGTTAGCTATCAGCACCCTTGGTGCTTCGGGGTGTGTCCGAAGTACACCAACAGGTTTTCCGGACTGGATCAGCAGGCTATGCTCGTCATCCAACTGCAGGAGCATCTCAATGATTTTTTTCGTTGCTTCCACATTTCTGGCCGCCTGACCAGTGCCGCCGTACACTACCAATTCGGCAGGATTTTCGGCCACCTCGGTGTCTAGGTTGTTGAGGAACATGCGCAATGGCGCTTCAGTTTGCCACGACCTGGCGTTCAGGGTTGAGCCAGTGGGCGCTTTGTAGCTTGGGTGGCTGGCGTAAGTATTAAGAAAGGCTGAAAGATTCATTTTTTGCTATCGATTTGGCTGCTATTAGCGTTAGAAAAAGCAACTACAAAAATTTATCAGAGAAAGTTGCCGGTGTTACTATCTGAATATTTTGATAAGGATGAAGAATCAGGAGGTCGTTGTCCCCAGTTATGATACAGTCTGCTTCGGCGGTTACTGCAAGTGCCAAAACGATGTCGTCATCGGGGTCTCTGCACACTTGAACATGGTTTATCACTTCAAATCTGGTTGCCTTGGATGTATAGTGAGCCACAAGCTGTTGGGCCCGTTCGGAGTCAATATATTTCTGCAACCGTGGCGAAGCCAGCTTTTCGTTCACCTCATCCAGAATTTCATCGCAGGTAAATAAATGATGCCCTGTCAGTACCTCTTCGACCATAAGGTTAATGGCAGACCCCTTACCAAATACCCAGCTTATCAGCACATTTGTGTCCAAAACAACCTTCAAGCCCTGGGAAGTTTGACCCCAGCATTCAGGTCTTCAAGAAAAGATTCGTCGAGCCGGGTTAGTTTAGCAATAAGAGGAATCTTGAACCCCTTTTCCAACAAAGTTATAGCCATGACTGTCTGATCTCCTCCCGTCGGATACAATGTATCTTCGATCAACTTATTGACCTGTCTTTTTTCATCTTCTGAGAGATCGCTAAGCCTGGAAGCAAGATCATCAGGCAGTGATAATATGATGTCCTTCATGGTTACCTTCTTTTCTTATTTACAATTTAACGTTTCTCCTCAACAAAGTAATCTATTTAAGAGTAAAGCGGTCACCCAGTTGCCCTCCAATATCAATATGGTTTTCCAAAGCTACCTCGTTGGCGAGTTGGACTAGTTCCCCCGACGCAACTATCTCCCTTGCTACAGCGATGTCATCGCCAAATATCCTGTCCTCTTCTGCGTGGTCTACTTTTTGTCTCACCAGCTCATGGCAGGCGTCCAGGATCACCCCCGACTTCATCGGCTTGCGGTAGTCGAAAGCTTGTGCGGCACATACCAACTCTACGGCCAAAATATTTTCGAGGTTATCCAGCACGGTGTTCAGTTTTCGGCCGCTGATGGAGCCCATACTCACATGGTCCTCCTGACCGAGTGACGTAGGAATGCTGTCGGCGCTGGCAGGGAAACAAAGGCTTTTGTTTTCGCTCACCAAAGCAGCAGAGGTGTATTGGGGAATCATGAAACCGGAATTGATACCGGTATTGCGCATCAGTAGCTTCGGAAGGCCTTCGACATCTCCTTCCAGCAGTTGGTAGGTTCGACGGTCGGAGATACTACCAATTTCGGCGGCAGCCAGTGTAGCGTAATCCAGTGGCATGGCCAGCAGCTGCCCATGGAAGTTGCCTCCGCTGATGGTTTTTTCTGCACTAAAGATGACGGGATTGTCGGTGACGCTGTTGATTTCTATTTCAGTCAACTCTTTCAAGTGCAGCCATGCATTGCGGGAAGCACCGTGCACCTGTGGCATACAGCGGAAGCTGTAAGGATCCTGCACCCTGCCACAGTTGGCGTGTGACTCCACCATCTCAGAGTTCTGCAGCATTATTTTAAGCCGGTGGGCCACATGCGTTGAGCCCTGAAAGGCCCGGAGTTTGTGCAGTGCCGGATCGAACGGGCTGGCCGAACCAAGCACGCCTTCGAGACTCATGGCGCCGATGATGTCGGCTGTTTCAAGCAAATTATGAAGACGGTGCAAACCGAGTACGGCATAGGAAGCAATAAACTGGGTACCATTGATCAGCGCCAAACCTTCTTTTGCGCCAAGTTCAATAGGCTTGATGCCCTCTTTTTGGAATATCGCTTCAGTTTCGACCCAGTTGTTTCCGTCCCACACCTTTCCGAGCCCGATTAAAGGAAGGAACATGTGAGCCAAGGGTGCCAAATCACCGGACGCACCTACTGAGCCTTGCGACGGAACGTAGGGTAAGTATCCGGTTGTGAGGTGCCAGATCATGCGTTCCAACACTTCGGTAGAAATGCCGGAATAGCCCTGACTCAGGGACTGTAGCTTGGTAATGAGCATCAGCCGGACAATGTCCAAAGGAACGGGAGCCCCTACCCCCACACTGTGGCTGCGCAGGATATTGTCCTGCAGTTTTCGAGTGTCGCCGGCGGCTATCTGGGTATTGCACAAAGGCCCAAAACCGGTATTTATGCCATATACAACCTTATTGCTTTCTACAATTTGGTCAACATAACTTCGGCTCTGTTCAATTTTTTCTCTGGCGGCTCTGGCGATCTCAACACCGACTTCCTGTTGGCAAACCCTCATGAGAAGACCGACAGACAGCCGGTCCTCTCCAGGGTGAAAATTCACTGACGTGGGCATAATTTGGGTTAAAGTTGCCTATTCGGAACGAACTGACCCCTAGACCTATGAAAATCAATCAGTTCTAACCGATGTAAGCATTTCTCAAATCTACTCACTACCTTTAATTACTAAAAATACCTTTTATATCAATAACTAATGCCTATAAGTAATCAGTTAGAGCTTCGTCATTTCAAGTATTTTCTGGAAGTGGCGGAGGAGCTTCATTTCAGGAAAGCGGCCGAAAAGCTGTTTATCACCCAGCCGGGGCTTAGCCGCCAGATACAGCAGCTGGAAGAAGAGCTGGACGTAAAACTGTTTGTAAGAAACAAGCGGAACGTAGCACTGACGGCACCTGGGAAATACCTTCAACAAGAGCTCAAGGGTGTTATCAACAATCTGGACTTCATAGTCAAGCAGCTCAAAATGATTGAAGCCGGAGACGACGGTGAGGTACGGATTGGCTTTGTAGGATCGGCCATGCAAAATGTTATTCCAAGGGTGCTACTTGAAATTAACAAGCGATTCCCTTCGATTCATACCACATTGACGGAAATGGCTAACCAGGAACAACTGGAAGGGGTCATGCACGAAAAGCTCGATATCGGTTTTGTAAGGCTGGAACATGCACCGAAGGAAATGCAATTAATTACGGTCTTCGAGGATACATTTTCTCTGGTGCTCCCTCATGATCACCCAATGAATGAAGACAGCTTTGTGGATTTGCATCAGCTAAAGGAAGAAAACTTTATTTTGTTTTCGAGCGATTATAGCGTCGACTATTTTAATCAGTTCATGAATATATTCGAAGCCAGCGGCTTCCGTCCGAAGGTTTCACATCGTTCGGTACACGCCAGTACAATTTTCAGATTGGTGGAGAATAAGCTTGGGATTGCAATAGTACCGACGACATTGAAAGAGGGTTTCAGTCTGAAAGTGAAGTTTATCGAGTTGAAAAATGGGAAGCAAACGGCCAGGTTGTCGGCGATGTGGAAGAAGGACAACGAGAATCCAGCGTTGCGGAAGTTTTTGGAGGTGATGTTGGGGGAACAGCGGTAACCTCTTGTCTTTTTAATTGAGATGCCTGCCTTCGCAGGCATGACGTTCCTAAATGGCAATCAAATTTCCAGCGTCGGGTTGAAACCCAACGCTGAAAAAGATCGCTCCGATGGGGCTTTGAAATGCGTTGATCGGCTTCCGGGGCAAAAGCCAGCGCTAGTCCAGATGGGAATTGCACTATACTATACCGAAATTGCGCCGGGTTGAAACCCAGCGCTGAAAAAGATCACCGTAGTGGGATTTTGGGACGGACTGCAACTGAAACAGCGTCGGGTTGAAACCCAACGCTAAAGAATATCGCCCCGATGAGGCTTTGAAGTACCCAAATCATTTGCCCTTTTAAGTTAAATGCCTGGTCTCCTTGCCTGCAAGGATAGGTATAATGTCTTAAATCGGAATCAATCGAAGTTCCAGCTTTCCCGTTCTGCTTCTATTTCTGCGACCCGGTCGGCGTATTCTCTTTCGAAGGCCTTGTATTCTTCTGGTGGAAGCAGGTCGAGGAGTTGAATCACTCCATTTTCAGCGTAGTTTTGGAATCCCATATCGAGTGCCAGCCAAATGTATTTCCTGATTATTTCCGGGTTGTAGGGATTGGTCTCAATGCTGGCTACAAGCACATCGTAAGCTGCTTCGTCTTCTTTCATTTCCCGTAAAAATTCGGCGGCAGCCATTGCGAGGGTGGCATTGAAAGGATTACTAACAATCGCCTCCTTCAAAGCAGTTGCATCGTTCACCTTCACGGCCTGAGCAGCTCTTACCCACACCTGGCCATACTTTGGCGGCAGGCTGTTGATCAAATCACTATTACCCAGTTTTGGCAGCCCACCCTCTTTAATCGCCAGTTCCAATTCCAAAATCGTCATTTCGGACTGTGCCCAGTCGTTCAGCAATGGATTGTCTATTAGCTGCTGTGCGGCTTGTGTGTCTCCGGCGTTGAAATAAGCCTGTGCAAGACAAACCAAGGCTGCCTTCTTCATGCTTTCGCTTTCGAAAGCGGCCAGAACATCATCCTGCTGCGTTTCGTTTAGTCGCCGCCCAAACCAACGAAAGTACTGGTATCGTTGTTGGTCGGTTGCCAAGCTGCTCAAATCCGATGTCTCCGACAATTTGAGCATAGATTCAGCAAGCGTTGACGTGCCCTCATGGGTTTCCAACAAAATCCACTTCAAAGTCGCCTGCTCCCAGTTTCCAGCTTCAGATAATGCAATCGCCTGGTTGATATCAGCATCAGGATAGCTTTCAGCAGAAGCACTTTCAAAATACTCAGCTGCTTTCATAGCTGCTCCCTGATCAAGCGCCATCACGCTCATCAAATGGAAACAATAGCCCCTGTAGGTGGGAAACCCTTGCTGCACCCGGTTGAGGATCTGAATGGCTTGGGAAGCCTTGCCTTGGTAGTAAAGATGCAGCGCATGTGCGATGGACAAGGGGCCGTAAAAGCCTGCATTCGAAGAAGCATCCACCATAGCAGGCAACCTGTCGGTCAGTTTTCCTTCCGTCTGCCCCATATCTACTATGGCAGCGTTGTAAACAAAGGGGAAAGTGAAGCCAGATAGTGTTGAGTCGGGTAGAAAAGGCTTCACTACTTCTGGTAATTGGTTCGTGGCATTTTTAGCCATGGCTGCCAATGCATTGGTCAGGAAGCCAAAAGGAAGCTGGTCGTTCACTACCTCCTCTATTTCATCGGCACCAATTTGCTGGCCCGCCTTGAACGACACATATCCAAGATTGGTGTTAGCAGCACGGCGGGAAAATTCTTCGCCGAGACCCTGCCGCAAATAAAATGTCGCAGAGTCGAGAATATTGGTCGAAGAATAAAGAACGCCAAGGTTGTTGCCGATGTAGCCATTAGAAGGGAATTTGCTCTTCCCCTTCTGCAAAGCGAAAATGCCTTTAAAGAATTGGTCGGTATTTTGATATTGGTTGCTCAGATTGACAAAAGCGTGAGGAGAAGGGTTCTTACCAGCTGCCAGTTCAAATCTATACAGTGCTTCACCCAGCTTCTCTTTGCTGTTGGCAATGAAGCCCAGCTGATAGTTAGACTTGTGGTTTTGATAACCATACAATGCCCCCTGAAGATAGTACTGTTCACTCAGCAGCTGCTCATTTCTCACCTTGTACAAATCGCCCAATGAGTTGTAGTACCCTGCAATTGACTGATTGAGTGCGACACGATTGGACAGCAAAAACAAAGCGGTTACAGCAATGGCGCCTGCCAGGCGGTAAGTTGGATATGGCAAGGCCCCTTCTTTGAAGACAATGCGGTGCACAGCCATGTTCCTCATCAAAGGTGTGATGAAGTTGACGATAATGTATAGCAAAAAGATAACGCCAAAGCCAAGCTGGCTGAACAGAATGGCGTCTTCAAATGCTTCCAGCACGGGGTCGTTGCCCTGCAACAGTTGGTAGCCAATAGTAGTGAAGCTAATCCCGCATAGGGCGACATAGAAAACAGCAGCGACAGGATAAAAAGGAGCTGTCCGTTCGTACTTGGCCTCTCTGGCTTTCAACCCCCAAAGACCCAAGACGGCGGCAAGGCCGAGCATCAGAAATTCGTTGAGATAGAGAATATCCCAAGTGAGGTAGCGGCCGTTGTGTGCGTAGGCCAGCCCCACGTTAACAAGATAGAATATGCTGAATGTGAAAAAGTGCACCCAGTTTTTTGAGCCTGCCTGCGCCTTGCCACTGGTGATCATTCGCAGGATGAAATAGACAACTTCGTGGCCCACCAACAAAGCAAACACAACGACAATGATTACAGGAGCTGTGAAATTGTATTGAGCGAGCGTATAAAAGGGATCTTCAATTTGAGAACCAAAGTAAATAATTACTGCAAGGAGCGTGAATGCTCCGGTAAAGGCAAAAAACCTTTTCACCAAAGGAATATGGTTTTTAAAAGCATGAAAATAATAGCTAAGCGGCAGAAAAAGCAGTATGCCAATCGCCAGAGGTTTGTAGTCGAACCAGCCAAAAAGAAGGAGCTGCTCCAGGCGCATCGAAATCAGTAAACCTATGAAAACCACGGAAGCTACCATGTACCAAAACCGGGGCAGGTAAGTAGAAGCAGCCAGCAGCAGGCTGTAAAACAGAGAAAGAAGCCCCAGATAAACCACACCCGCCCAGGGGCGGATGATCCAGGTGCTGCCCTCGAAATGCTGCTTGACCAGGTATACATCGGCGGGGATGTCCAGATCGAAAAGCCCAACGGAAACATGGTCCAGCGCAAGTTTAACAGTCTCTGTTTCGGAAGTGAGGTACCAGTCGAGCACGAGGTGGTGCCCCGCAATTTCGAAACCTAAAACGGTTAGTATAAGGAGGCTGGCGATGGCTGCTATGGCAACAAAAAGCCGCCTGAGTTCGAAAGGCCACTCCTTCCAGAAAGCCCAGCTTTCGTTCATATTATTCGATTACCTTGGGTACGATAAAGAACTTGTCGTCATGCTGAGGTGCGTTGGCAAGACCTTCTTCCCGTGGAAGCTCTTCCGTTACCTTGTCCTCTCTGAAAGCATTCAGTTCATACGACATGCTTACCAGGGGATCCACAGCCTTTGTGTCCAACTCATTGAGCTTTTCCACCCAAGTGAGGATTTCGCTCAGGCTGTTGAGCATTTCCTTTTCGTTGGAAGGATCCAATTCAAGCCTGGCCAGGTGAGCCAGTTTGTGCAAGGTGTCTTTATCTATTTTCATTCAGTATCTTTTGCAAATTTTTCAGGGAAGCGATTCCTGAGTTCTTCATCTATCACCCTAAAACATTCATCCTTCAGTTCGTCCACCTTATCAATTGTCATCCCTTTGGTGTCGATGGGCTCGTGGAGCACAATTTTAGGGCGTTTGAAACGAATGACAAAACGATTGTCGTCCGGTAAAATTATCCAATTGTATGGAATGGTCACTGGAACAATTGGAATTTGTTTCTCAATGGCCATACGAAAGGCCCCATCCTTGAAAGGTGTCATCTTTGGCGAATGCACGACCTTAATGCCTCCTTCGGGAAAAATGATCACGGATTTCTTTTCATCCAGTGCCATGGCTGCTCTTTTGTAGACTTCGGCCCTGCTTCTGGCTCTCTCCCTGTCGACCATGATGTGCAACTTTCTAAACATAAAGCCGAACAACGGTACTTTGGCAATACTGCTTTTGCCGACAAAAACACAAGGTGAATGAACAAACCCCATCACGGGGATGTCGAGGTAGGAAAAATGGTTGGAGCAGAAGATGTAGTTTTGGCGGCCGTCCCGTTTGAAGCGCCACTCCTCACTAATGGGCAATCCAATCAGAAAGAAGTAAACAATCGCCCACCAATAGTTCACCTTTAGCACCATTCTGGATGCCGGCGGGTAATAGATTCCCAGCAGGAACCAGGGAAAAAGAATCAGAAACGTAATAGAAAATACCAGCAGGGCGTATCCTACATACAGCCGGTTGAAGAATAGCTTCATGGGGTAAAAATAGGGATTGTTAGGAAATGGTGGCGGGCAAATTCATGAATAGAAAAAGCCGGCCTCGATTCACCCCATCCTCACGCACAACCAGGTTGCCTCCAAAGCCAGCAGCTCGTTTACATAGGCGATGCCAGACTGCTTGATCAGCTTGTCGCTGATGCGGATGTTTTTGATCACATATTTTACTGGCTGATCGTATTCAACTCCTTTGAAAAACTCTGCGTGTTCAATACTGGTCAGGGCAAACAGGCCGTCCATAATACCCATTTGCTTGATGGCGGCACCTCCACACTGCGCCATCGACTCAATCAGGATAGTGCCTGGCACGAAGTTATGCTCCGGAAAACTTCCCTTCAGCCAAAGGTTAGTTTCACTATCGAAGGTTTTGACTGCCACGATCTCTTCTTTGTCTACCGAAACAATGTCGTCAACAAACAGGAAAGGAGTTCTGTGGGGCAGTAGGTTTTCGATGGTTTGTTGTTTACCAATCATTCTGAATTTTTCAATATTCGAAGAAAATCACCGTACAATATGATTCTGCTTACAACCAGAAGATTGCTTCGTCCCTCGCAATAACCGGTATAATGTAAGGCAGCTGGCTTCCGGGCCGTAGCTGCCTCAATGATCATTTAAACAGGCATTACTTTCTCTTTCTTACCAGAAGCAATCGACTTGTAAATCGCTTCCACTACCAGCAAGTCCTTCAGGCCTTCATAGCCGGTGACCGGTGATTCCTTGTTCTCTTTCACACAGCGGCTGAAATCGTCCATTTGCAGGGCTTGATGGATTGTATGAGGAATGTCCATTTCTCCCTTGTTTGTTTTGCCTTTGATGGGCCCGTATCCGAAAGCCGGACGAAGCTCAGCCCAACCTTTTTCGTAAGCTACATAAAGTCTTTCAGTTGATGCAGCGTAAGTGGTGGTACAAGTAGCGACTGCTCCGCTGGAAAATTCCATTTGCCAGGTGATCGTTTCATCCACCTCCTTGAATTTGACAGGGTCGGTTTTGTACTCCTGGGCCGTAACGGCAATGGGTTGTTCGCCCGTGGCATAACGAGCGCCGTTGATGCAGTACACACCCACATCGTACATGGCACCGCCTCCGGCAAGGGCTTTCTTTAACCTCCACTGAGTTGGATCGCCTATTTTAAAGCCGTCGGCTGCTTCAACGAGTTTCACAGCTCCAAAATCTTTTTCTCTCGCCAAACGCATGATCTCCTGTGTATGCGGCTCCGAGTGCAGTCGGTACCCAATGGCCAGCTTCACCTTCGCCTTGTCGCAGGCAGCGATCATTTCCCGACATTCAGCGGGGTTGAGCGCCATGGGCTTCTCGCAAATCACATGCTTACCAGCTTTGGCAGCACGGATGGTGTATTCCTTGTGCATGCTGTTGGGCAGCACCACATAAATGATATCGATGTCGGGGTTGTCCTTGATTTTGTCGAATGTGTCGTAGCTGTAAACATTCTTATCGGCAATATTGTACTTCTCTTTCCATTCGGGAATCTTCGAAGGCGTGCCTGTGACGATACCGGCCAGGTAACAGTCTTCGGTTTTCTCCAGCGCTGGTGCCAACAGATTTTTGGCATAATAACCCAGCCCAACCAGAGCGATCCCCAACTTCTTTCCTTGCCTGCGGCGGGGAAATGAAGAAACAGAAGCCAAAGCAGTGGCAGATGGAAAAGTGAGCAAAGAAGCTCCGAGTGCAGCACCAGCACCCAGTTTCATGGTATCTAAAAATTTGCGGCGTGAGTAGGTAGACATTGGCTATTAGTTTTTTGAACAATCAAGATAGTGAGAATATCAGGTTTTAGGTAATGATGTTATGTAATAGACAACAAAAAACCCCGCCAATGGCAGGGTCTTTCGTAATGATCACGGTTGTTGTGGACTATCTTTCGATAATCAGTCTTTGTTTTATCCTTTTGCCGGTTGATAGTTCCAGTTCCACGATGACCACGCCAGGCACAAGATGAGACAGATCGATACTTTCCCGTGTTCGATAATTATTCACTGTCATCACCTTGTTACCCGACAGGTCAAATAAGCGCACAGTTTTTATGGTGGTAGCATTAAAAGAGATCGATTGACTGGATGGGTTAGGATATGCAAGCATCTCATTTTGCAGAAACTGGTCGCCAATGCCAGTTTCCACTTCAATGGTTATTTCCTGACCTGCGCCGCAGCCATTGGCATCCTGCGCACTGATGGAATAGTCGCCGGGAGCAAGGTTGAAAACATTGCCTTCCTGGAACTCTGCGCCGTTTATTGAGAATTGATAGGGGGCTGTTCCACCTTCAGCCGTCGCCGTTACCAATCCCTCTGCTTCTGTCAGTGTCAGCGCAATACCAGTACTTGCTGCTACGGTAAATGCAACATCTGTGACGCAACCGGCTTCATCCTTCACCTGTACTGTATGGTTCCCAGCGGCAAGACCAGCGAATGAAGTATCCGCAACGAAATCGCTTCCCTCCAGGCTGTAGGAATAAGTGCCAGAACCTCCTGCGGCGGAAATGCTGACAGACCCGTTGTTTTCTCCACAAGTGGTGTTGACCACAGTTGTGGAAGCTAAAAGCTGGTCAGGCTGACTGACCGTTGCGTCCGTTTCAACCACGCACCCTGCGGCGCTTTTCACACTAATCGTATAGCTGCCGGATACAAGAGATCCGAAAGTAGGGGTATCCTGAAACGCCTCTCCGTCGATGCTATAAGTGTAAGCAGTGGCGTCAGGGCCGGTCACAGCAATGGAAATGGAGCCGCTGGCAGTGCCATGGCAAGAGGCATTCGCTACTGAAGCAGAGACGGTAAAAACTTCGGGCTCAATAATAGAAGCATCAGCGGAAGCTATGCAGCCATTGGCATCCTTTATGGTAATGGTGTAGTCTCCAGCCGTCAATTGTCCAAATAGCACGTCCGATTGAAAGTTGGTACCATCGATGCTATACTCATAGGGAGCAGTTCCTCCCTGACCAGTAGCAGAGAGGCTTCCGTCTACTAAACCAACACAGGAAATCGGCTGCTCAACCAGTGCAACGGACAATGCCACTGGCTCGATTACGTCTACCGTTTCAGTTACTGAGCATCCGTTGGCATCTCTTACCGTCACCGGGTAGGCACCTGCCGGAAGGGCTCCGAACGATGCGAAGCTAACGAAGTTCGCCCCATCTAACGAGTACTCGTAAGGCCCCACTCCGCCATTTGCGTCCACTTCAATACTTCCCGTATTATTGCCGTTGCAATCAACGGCTGAAGAAGTAAAGGAGGCACTTAACGCCGCAGCAGGTTGCGAAAGCGTTTGCTGAATTTCTATTGAACAGTTATTGGCATCCCTGATGGTAATATCGTAAGTACCGGCCGCCAGTTCCGTGAAATCAGTTGTCTGGAAATTGATGCCGTCGAGGCTGAACTCATAACCAGCCACACCTCCAGATGGCACAATGGCTATTACTCCGGTCGCTTCTCCGAAGCAAAGGATGTCGGTCTTTGTGAAAGTGGCAGATATGTCACTTACGAAAACCTTCACCTCGCCGCTAATAGTACCGCAGGCGTTGGTAAGTTCAAACGTATAAGTACCAGCATCAGACACCGTTGCTGCGCTTTTGAAAAATATATTGGCAGTAGCAGCAGGAACCTCAACGCCGTCCTTCTTCCAAACGAAGGTGTCGGTGTTGTCGGTACTAACTGAAATCGCCAGGTCTTCTCCCGGGCAAAGATTAACTTGTTTTGACCCCACAACATCGTAAACTGGATACAGACAATAGGTATTGAGCGCATCGTTAGGTATGTCGCCAGGAAAATCGGTGAGCCTGGCATAGGTGGAGTTATTGAGGTCGTAGGTAAAAATGCCTCCAATTGCATCAGATATATTCTGTTGCTGCTGGGAAGTTTGCCCGTAAAGGATGCCTTCTGAAGACAATGTTAATTCCCCAAAAGGGAAGTAAGCATCAAAACCATCCGAAAACTCACGCAGAACTGAGATGTTTCCGCTGGCGAGTGTAAACCTAAACAAAATGCCTCCTGTCTGATCCCCTCCGTTCTCGGTAGTGCCGTAAAAAATACCATTGGCACCTTCCACCAGTGTTCCGGCAGGACTACCACCCGCCAATCCCGCAACAAACTCATGCTCTACAGTATAGGCAGAACTGTTGATACTGAAGCTGTAAATCACTCCATAGTTACCCGAGCCACCAGCTTTTGTCATCCCGTAAAGCTTACCGTCGCTGGCAACGATTGGATGCCCCACTGGCAGGTAGCCTTCTGCGTCAAACTCGTAAATAATACTGAATACTCCCGAAGTGAGGTCATACTCATAAATCATTCCCTTGTTGTACTGGCCACCGTCATTCACGGTGCCATACAGCTTGTTGTTGAGCAAAATAAGCTCACTCTTTTCGCCGTTAGAAAGGGGTAAATTGTATAGCTGAGTGTAAACTCCCGACTTCAGATCGAAACTATATAATGTACCCAGCGCCAGGTTGCCGGAAAGGTTTCCACCTTCGCTTGTTACTCCATAGAGAATAGAATCGGTGGTTAGAATGAGCCCGCTGGTCGGATAGCCACCTTCTTCATAGACAAAATCATGGACCAGGGCTAACTCATTCGACGTGGGGTCAAAGGAATAGATGGTGCCGGAGTTTTCATCCGGGCCCCCACTGTAGCACACACCATAAAACAGCCCGTTTGGACTTGCTGTAGCAGTCAGTCCTCCTTTTGGACTTGACCCAAACGGTGCATGGCTGAAATCAATGAGCTTAGTAAAATCGTGCTGGTTAGCATCATATTTGAAAATAGTACCCAATCCCGAAGCACCTCCTTCATAGGTGGTTCCCAGAAAGACACCACTCGAAATCACCGTCAAGCCGTTTTTTGGCCCTTTTCCATTTTTAGCATCAAATGAATGTCTATTAGACAGTGTTTCGTTTGTTAGGTCATATTCAAAAATATTTCCATGATACTGATAAAGCCCATTATTGGCCCGTTCTGTAGTTCCGTAAATTCTTCCACTGGGAGACTCCACAAGGTGACCAAAAGCCCTGTTTCCTAAATTATCATCACTGTCAAAATTATGGAGAACGTCTAGTTGACCTACGCCGACATCATATTTGTAAAATACCCCACCACTACTGTTACCACCTTCAGAGGTTGTTCCGTAAATGTTTCCGTCAGAAGCTACCAATGGTTCATTTGGAAATCGTCCTGAGGTAGTGCTACTGAAATCAACTAGTACGCCGTAATTGGCGGTCGTTATGTTATACTCAAACAAGACCCCGTTGCCGTAGGCTCCTCCGAGTTTTGTAACCCCAATTATCTTATCGCCTCCCATTTTTTGGGGTGTCCCTGTTGGTAGGTATCCATTGTAAGAAAAGAACTCAGCCACACTCGTATAGGCATCGTTCACCAAATCATATTTGAAGAGTTGTCCCTGATCATAGACACCTCCGGACTCTGTCATCCCGTAGAAAACTCCGGGCGAAAACTCCAGGAGCCTACCCTTCGGATACGAACCCTCGTCATTTGGCCCAGTGCCAAATTCATATAGCACCGAATAGCTATTTTGTGCCAGGTCATAGGAATAAATCAACCCGTACTCAGAGTAGCCGCCATAGGTAGCCATGCCATACAACTTGCCGTCACTTCCTTCGATTACACCACCAGCCGCTCTCCAACCATTAACATTATCGTTCGCATCAAACTCATGAATGACTGTGTACTGATTGCTCTCTAAATCAAAACGGTAAATGAGACCTGCATAGTCTCCGGTAGTGCCATAGTAAAATCCGTTGGAATGCTTGATCATTGACGACACAGGATGGCTTCCTTTGTTCTCGACTGGCATTGTTGCCACAATCTCAGATATCTTGTCTTGTGGCGTAAACCGATAGATATTTCCGCCAAGCGTGCCGTTTTCGCTTTGCTCCGTTACGCCATACACGTAACTTTGAGCCGCCAATGGGCTCACCATTAAAAAATTTACCGCTACACAGCCAACAAAGGCCAAAAATTTGGTTTTCGATTTCATAATTTACCGATTTTCTGTCCTGAAAAAGTGATCATTTCAACGCACAGGCTACTAAAGTCCCATGCGCATGGATACAATCATCGGATAGAAATCAGCGTCAAACTCAGTCGATTGATAACTGCTGGCTTTTGCGGGAAAACTGCAGACGAAGGGATTGAAAAGTGAAAGTTAGTGGATTGAGGTTATCAACTGAATGAGTTGCTCTTTTTTGCGGGTAGATACCGGCAAGACACTATCGTCGCTCATAACGATTTTGCCTCCATCGGCTTTATCGAATCTCTTCACGTGCTGAAGATTGAGGAGGTAGGAGTTGTGTGGTCGATAAAATTTATAGTCTTCGAGCAGTCTTTCGTACTCTTTGAGATGTCCGGAAATCAGCAGATCGGGTTCTCCCACTACCCTGAAACTGGTGTAACTGCCCTCGGCAGCACACCAAACGATATCTGCTACGTTCACTATGTGGATACTTTCAGCGCTTCGGAGAACGATTTTTCGAGATTGATTAGAAGCGCTTAGAAAATCGATGAGGTGTTGTACAGTCGGTTGTGGTGCGCTGCTTTTCATTTTGGACAGTACTTTTTCCACAGCCTCCGTCAGGTCGGAAACGCTCACCGGCTTAAGCAGATAATCCAGCGCATTCATTTTTATGGCCTGAATGGCGTACTTGCTATGAGCCGTTACAAAAATCACTTGAAAATCACGTTGTGGCAGCCGCTGAAGGAGGTCAAAGCCTGTTCCATCGTCCATTTCCACATCAAGAAAAACAAGCCCAGGCTTTTCTTTGGCGATCAGCATGGCCGCTTCTGCAACCCCATTGGCAGTTCCCACCACTTGCAGCTGAGGCAAGTGCTGCCCGATCAGTTCGAGTAGCAGCGCCACTATTTCTGGCTCATTGTCTATAACAACCGTTCTCATGCGTCATCCGAAAGTAATAACGGGAGCCTGAACTTTACTCTTACGCCGCTTATTTTTCCTTCGTCATTCATCTTGTTGTCAACGGAGAAACTCACTTCCTGCTTCAAAGTCTTCATCAGTAATCTGATCCTTTCTTCGGTAATCCCGGTTGCCCTCGACTTGTGGTTCTTATTTTGCTCGCTATCACTTGCAATTCCTTCACCATTGTCCTCAATGGTGATCATCAACCGGCTTCCATCCACTGTGTAATTAATAGCCACCAAGCCCTTCGACTGTCTATTTTTAAAAGCATGTTCCACAGCATTTTCTAAAAAAGGTTGAGTCAACATGGGTGGAAGCATCAACTCGCTTGCGTCAATTTCTTCACCCACGATAATGCTGGTTTCGAACTTGTGGTTGTTTCTCACTTCCTGAAGTTGCATGTAAGCCGACACCATCTCAATTTCTTCCTCTAGCGAAATAAGCTCCTCAATGCTAAACTCCAGCGTGTTGCGCATCAACTTGGAAAAGCCCACCAGATATTCGCTGGAAGCCTCGATATCTCTTTCTCTGTGTAAGTGGCTTTGTATGGTAGTTAAAGCGTTGAAAAAGAAATGAGGATTAATTTGGGCCCTCAAAAGCTTCTGGCGGGTAATTAACTCATTCGTTTGGGCTTTCAATGCTCTTTGGCGGTAAACGAAGTAAATGACGGCTGCAACGAAGAGAGCCAGCACGATGGACAAGCCGAGGAACAGGCGTTGCTGCTGAATCTGGAGCATCTGTATTTCTGTTTGCTGCTTCAGGTTTCTGATTTCCTCATTTTTCCGGTCGTTCTCGTACTTGGTTTCAATTTCTTCGATAGCCCGAAACTTTGCTGAATTTACCAGGCTGTCCTCAAGTTGATGCTTGATCTTCAGTTGTTCAATGGCCCTTTTGAGTTCCCCCTTCGCTTCAAAAATTTTCGACAGCAGGTCGTAGTTTAAGACCATATCGAAGGTCATGCTCCTCTCCTTTGCCATCATCAACGCCTCCTTGGTATATTTTTCTGCGTTCCCGTAACTCTTCACTCCAAGATAGGCTTCTGCCAGGAAATTAAGACTGCGGATGGTAACGGGTACCTGCCCGGCTTCTTTCGAATACTTTAACGTTTCATTTAAAACTGCGATGGCTTCGTTGTATCGATGCAATTCCTTGTACAAACCACCAAGGTTATGCAACGCCATGGAAAGACTTCCGATATCTCCAAGTTCCCGGGCTCCGGCAATGGCTTTGTTGAAATAAAAAATAGCGCTATCGGGTTGGTTCTGAGTGCCGTAACTGGATCCCAAATTGATTTGGTCGGTGACCACCAGACTAAGATTGCCCAGCGAAGTGGCAATTTTTAACAGCCGAATCTCGCCCTCGATCACTTTATCGTATTCTCCCAAAATACTGAAAAGGTTTACCAGGTTTTGAGTGGCCTGATGAATTCTGAACTTATCCCCCAGTAGATTCGCAAGGCTTTCTGCTTCGAAGGCGTAGGACAAAGCGGAGTCGTATTTATCGAGCTGCCTGTAGGTAATGCTGATATTCCTGATTGCCATAAAGTTGGCGATTGAATCCTTGTTATCTTCGATCACTTCCTCACAAAGCTTTATCGACTCATCCATTTGACCCGCTCTGCGATGATAGCTTGCCTGAAGAGCTCTTGAACGAGACGCCCACTTCTGTACACTTGCTTCAGGCATTCCGTTGAGCAGCTGAATGATAGAATCTGTCTTCAACACGCCTTCAGAAGCATCTCCGATCTGATAAGTCAATGCCATAAAATACAATACCTCAGCCTTGTTTTCAGCAGCAACTGGGCTATTCAGGTACTGCAAGCAAAGCGGACGTAAGGCAGCATAGTCGCCCTGCTCTCTCAGCAACCGTAAAGAATCAATGGAAACGGAAGCTCCAACAAGGTCGCCTTGCGAAATGCCACCGTGAGCGTTAAAACCAACAACCAGCAACCAGCTTATCAGGACAGCGCTAAATTTCAAAATGCGTCATCAGCGTTTGAGTAAAAAAATGAAATAAGTTGTCGATCAGCGTTTTTGAACACTCAAGAATATCTACTATCGGGAAGAAAGTCAATTGTGCCTGTCAAACTGATAGAAATTATCGATCAGGGAAACGCATTAACAAAAAACCCCGCCAATGGCAGGGTTTGAAAAAACGATAGTCTCTTATCAATGTTGTTTGGATAAGAGGTTCACTGTCCCAATCTTATTGTTACCCCAAACCCTTCTATGTTGTAATCCAAGAAGTGGCCAGCAATACTTTGCCTCCATGTTCCT